>NZ_JATABG010000242.1:0-5566 GCF_036533755.1 Vibrio sp. M260118
TGGTAGCCCGGTAAACATCATCAACGGAGACCGCTCTGTGCGTAGTGAGTGGAATATTTCTCTAGCGGCACAGCGCCTAGGCGTAACGACCATTCCAGCCTTCACTATTGATAACGCCTCTTCTACGCCGATAGATGTCACCGTCAAAGTAGATCCTGAAGAGCCTAAAATCAGCGACCTAATTGAGCTACAAAACAAGCTGAGTAAATCACAGCTCTACCCAAATGAAAGCGCCACGCTAACAACTCGATTGATCATCAAAACCGATCCGCGCAGGCTACAAGATCCATTTGTTGTTCCCCCAAAAGCCGAAGGTGTCGAGCTTAGTGCGATAGGTGAGCCTAAACAGTATCAAAGTGTTATTGATGGTGTTGAGGTGACAATTGTTGACCAAAGTTACCTGGTAACGGCAAACAGTGCGGGCCAATTTCAACTTAGCGGTATTGGCTTTCAAGGCAGTGTTGTTTACGGTGACCGCCGAAGTGGTACTACCAAGTTAATCTCCGCAACGACGCCAGCACAGCAGTTCCAAATTCAAGTCGTTCCTATACCGAATGACTACCAAGGAACTTGGCTTCCTGCCACTTCGCTCAAGCTGTCACAACAGTGGTTAGATGGAAATGGCAATGAAATCAATGCGAGTGAAATATTTGCTACTCGTGTTGGTGATTCGCTGACTCGAATTATTAACCTCGATATTCAGGGGCTAACATCTGAACGTTTTCCAGAGTTCAATAGTAACTACCCGGCTACGGTAAGGCTCTACCAAGAGAAGCCTCAGTTTACCGAACTAGGTAATGGCACAACACGAATGACGATTAAGCAGGTCATCATTCCGGAGCAAACTGGTGACATTGCGCTCAACCCGATTTCGCTAAACTGGTGGGACAGTGCCCAAAAATCAGCTCAGAAATCGCAACTAGCGGGGCTAAAAGTAACAGTGGAGCCAGGCTCTACTCTCAATAACGAACCAATCAGTGCTCCGGCTGTTCAGCAACCACAGACTAAAGCCGTAACGGTTCACGATGCAGGCTACTGGCCATATCTAACCGCACTGTTTGCATCACTATGGCTAGTGACAATGCTGCTGTGGTTCAAGCAACGTCAAACTTCAACGGAACAAGAGCCAGAGCTAGAAGGTAAGCCAACCACTGTTCAGTTGATTCAAGCGCTTAAACAGGATGACAAAGTCAAAGCTAACTATTTAGCTAAGCAGTGGCTCAGTGAAAATCAACAGCTTGATCCCGAGCGAATAGAGGAAATAGAGAATCAGCTTAACGCGATGAATCACAGCCAATATTCAGCAGAAAGCCCTAATTGGCAGCCAGAGGCGCTAATCAAACTGATTAAGCAAAGTAGCAAGGGCCCTAAAGTAGAAACCGAGTCTAACAATAAGCTCGCTCAGCTATAAGAGTGTGTAGCAACTCGCTTTTTGCTTTTATAAAACATGCTATACGTACTCAGTCGATTGGATTTTCACGCTTATTAAAGAGTCACTTAGTATGTCAAACATATCTCTACTCACTATTGTTGCTGCTACTCTACTTACTCTAACCACCGCTCAAGCACATGGTTCAGGCATTGTAGATAACGAGCTAGTTACACAAAACGGTAGAATCATAAAGAAAATTGAACTTGACGAAGTGTATACGCTCGCTGACAAATACGCGACATCACAAGCTGGATTTCTGGACATTTCAAAACAAATTCCAGTCCCTCTCATTTGGCACAATCCAAGAAAAAAAGGAGGGACAACGTATCTCGGAAGGTGGTGGAAATGCGCAGCCAGAAGTGATGGTACTGATGGGTATAAAAAAGGCGCCTGTAATTCCGTGGTAGCTGTAGAGATCGTTGAATCTAAATAAACAATTCACGGCAACTTAAATCACATTCTAAAAGGCTAGAGAAAGCCCCAAATTGGCTAGGCTTTCTCTAGCATCGCGACTGTACCTACCACACGATTTCGGCCTCGGTTCTTCGCTTCATAGAGAGACTTATCTGCCGAGCTATAGAGCTTATCGAAACTAAATTCGCTCTGCTTGAGTTCCATAACTGAATATCCAACCGATACGGTCAAGCAACTGTGAATAGAACTCTGTGCATGGGCAATTCCCTCACTTTCAATTTCTTGGCGGATCATCTCCGACAGTTTATGGACTTGGTCTGCATCCTGGCTCGATACCAGCAGCGCAAACTCCTCTCCACCAATACGACAAAACACTTCGCGCTCAGACTGAGTATGCTTTTGTAAGATGCTGCCAATACGCATTAGGGCAATATCACCCTGCATATGACCATACTCATTGTTGTACAAACCAAAATAGTCGATATCAACAATGATCAATCCATAGCTTATAGGCTTACCGTGACTCTCAATGCACATGTCCTCTAGCAGGTACTCAAGCATTCTGCGGTTGCCAAGGCGGGTAAGTGGATCAAGTTTAGCCATAGTTTCAAGCTGTTCATTAACGTTCTGCAACTCTCTAGTGCGGGCTTTAACCTCTTGCTCTAGATTCTCATTCAGTTCATGAACCGCTTCCTGCGCGCGCGTTTTTAACAGTACCTCAGTAAGATTGGACGAGAACATCCGTATCACTTCGCGTAGATGATGGGTCAGCGGTGAACGTTTGATTAAGTTATCCGCAGCAATAAAGGCGATTGGCTCGCCGCTATTACTGACCAACATCGTCATCGCAGTCCAGCCGAAGCCTACGATGTTAAAGTCATGATAGATAGGCACCGACTCTTCAAATACCACTTGGTTAGGGTTCGCTTTAGCGGCATTCACTATCGAGCGCTCAACGGTTTCAGAGCGGTAATAAGACTCATCAACCACATTACCCTGTATGTCAGTACCCCACGTCCCTTGCATATGGGTACAATCTGCATCAGTGAGAAACACCGCACATCGATCGATACCCAAGCGGTTGATCGCAAAGGTCACCGCCGATTTACACACTTCGCTAACCGTCATGCAACGCGAAAGTTCAACCATGCTCGCATGCAACATCCGAACATTTTGCTCTTGACGCTTACGGATATAAATTTGTGAAAGAAGTGAACCAAAGGACTCTAGCATTTGCCGTTGATAAGAGGAGATAGGCGTACGATTGATGTAGTTGTCCATCGCGATCCAACCAATGATTTCGTCACCATCGCGCAGGATTAACATCCCATTCCAGCCCTGACCAACGACACTACCAGCAGTATACAACGGGGCTTCCTCGACAATAACTAGACTATCTCTACCTTCGAATAGCGCTGTAAAATAGGTTTCCTCTAATTGATGTAAGTCATACTGCGTATGATGCTCACTGACTGTTTTGCCTTTTTCATCCGTACCATAAGTGCCACTAAAACTGCGTTTTTTTAAGTCAATTAGCATAAATGAAGTACGGTCAAAACCAAGTTTATCCCTGACCACTTCAACGGCAAGGCGATATAGATCATCAAGATTGGAAGGATTTGAAATTTCAACTGCGGCCTGCTGTACCAACTTCATGTTGTCGATAAACAACTCGCGCTGCTTAATTACGTCTAGGTACTTAGCTTCTTTAATATCGCGCTGTTTAAACTCTTTCGCTGCTTCAGTTTCCGCGCGGACACACTGCCAACGCGAAGCAATCACGTGAAGTGCATCTAACTCATGATTTTGGTTGAGCTCATTAAGCCTAAAAGCATCCAAGCTCTCAATGACAACGTAGGTACGCATTTTCGGATGATTATCGAGCATGAAAACGTAACTGTGCGCCCCCATATGCTTAGCGTACCCCCACTTACAGGTGTTCATCGCCAAAGGAATTAAGCCATCGGAAGTGTCAAACTGTGCCACCCATGCCCAAAAGGTTTCAGGATATTCAGCTATCGGCAAAGGGTGGCCATGTGCAAACAGAAAGCCGTCTGGCTCTCCTCTTTGTTGCTCGGAAAAAATACCAATATTGCTAGGCTCTAGCGTTTCATCGAGATATTGAAACAAAGAGTTCGCCAATAAACGTTGATTTCTGGCTGATATAACGTCTTTAAGAAGATTTCGTGAGAGCATAACCCTAGCCTAAACCATATTATTATTACCTTTTCGATTAGAAAATTATCAGTTGTACTTAGTCAATCAACGAGATTCGAAAGGTGATGTTAAGTGACTCGCAAATCGTCAAATGGAATATGTCTAGATATGACACCTACTTCATTTTGTATGATCTCGTTTCCATAAATTTCCATTGCTATTGCCACTCAACTTTTTGATGAGGGTTATAGTTTCAACGTGCCAAGCGAACTCGTTTTGCATTACACTTTGAGCCAGTAAACAGATAAGGGCATCTCGCATTGTTAAAATGGATTTTTATATTGGCTTCCCTAGTAAGCTTCGTGAGTTGGGCTGGGGTAGACATAGTGAAAGTAGACAAGTCTAAGCGTCGTATGTATCTGATCGATAACGACCAAATAGTACGCGAATTTCGTATCGCGCTCGGCAAACGACCGAAAGGTCATAAAGTGTATGAAGGGGATCAACGAACTCCAGAAGGTCACTACTACCTAGATTTTGTCATAGAAGATTCTGAATTCTATCGTTCGATCCATATTAGCTACCCCAACGCCGACGACATAGCCTATGCCGCTGCCCGAAATTTGCACCCGGGTGGAGATATAAAGATTCATGGACTCAGGAATGGAGAACGCCGTCCTGCAAGCTATGTACAAAGCTTTGACTGGACTAACGGTTGCATCGCGATCAGCAACCAAGAGATGGATGAGTTGCTCAGCTTGGTAACACCTGGAACACCCATTGAGATAGTTTGGTAAGTAAGTTAATCAGGTAAAGTCATCCTAGCTTGAAGCGGACTTCTCTTTAGTCACCCACCAACACATCAATGAACCCAACGTTACCATCATCACACCTTGTAGAAAGCTATGCGTCATTGTCAGGCCAAGAATAAGTGACGAGATCACCGTTGATAGCACAGGCGTGAAATAAGATAAGGTTGCCAACAGAACCATGTTTCCGCCAATGATGGCATAGTTCCAAAGTGCGTAACCACTCCCCATTGCAATTCCCGAAATGAGCAGCAAGCCACCAGACTCAAGATCGATCGTCATCCCCGTTTCACCACTCAAAGCGTACTTAATCCAAAGACTGATCGCCGTCAAAATGAA
The DNA here is from genome assembly GCF_036533755.1 of Vibrio sp. M260118. Lineage (NCBI taxonomy): Bacteria > Pseudomonadati > Pseudomonadota > Gammaproteobacteria > Vibrionales > Vibrionaceae > Vibrio > Vibrio sp. M260118. Next base: position 5,152 of record NZ_JATABG010000242.1, read on the forward strand.
AAACAGTGTAATGGCATTTTGTCCATTAGATATTCGCTTGGTGAGATTGCAATAAATAGCCCATAGAAAAGCGCCGACCAGAGCCATCGTATAGGTAGCAGGGTTCGTCGCGAAGTTTGCGGCGATTTGATTGAAAGACAGCCCTTGTTCGCCAGTGAGACACCAAGCCACACCAAAAAAGGCTAACAAGATGCTTGGATAGACAAATACGCTGGTTTTCTTACCACTGGTCAACACAGCGAGCAATACAGTCAAAGCAGGCCACATATAGTTGATCACCAGCATTTCAATTGCTTGTTGACGAGAATTCGCCATTGCCAGGGCTAAGGCCAAACAAATCTCATAGGCGACAAACAAGCCTCCACCAATGAGTACATAGCGAAATGAATACTGACGAACATTGGGGACGCCCATC
>NZ_JATABG010000243.1:0-10258 GCF_036533755.1 Vibrio sp. M260118
GATCAAAGGTCATGATACTCAAGAGTGGGGTGGCCTTGGCTTCCTAACGTCACTAGATAGCACAGCCAAGCAGGAGAAGTGGGATGAAATCCTTCCTTCAGTGGTTACTAAGGTGATGAAGTTTGACGGCGAATACGTAGCCGTTCCGGTTAATGTTCACCGAGTAAACTGGATTTGGGCGAACCCTGAAGTATTAGAAAAATCAGGTGTTGAACTGCCAACGACGTTAGACGAGTTTTTTGCCGCTGCAGAGAAGATTAAAGCTGCCGGTTATGTACCATTAGCGCACGGTGGTCAGCCTTGGCAAGACGCCACAGTTTTTGAAGCGGTTGCGCTGGATGTTTTAGGTAGTGAAGACTACAACAAAGCGTTTGTCGATCTAGATATGGATACTTTATCTGGCGATAAAATGGTGGAAGTGTTCACTAAATTTAAGAAAATCCGCGATTACATCGATGCTAACTCGCCAGGACGTGACTGGAACGTAGCAACCTCAATGGTGATCAATGGTGAAGCAGCGATGCAAATCATGGGTGACTGGGCAAAGGGTGAGTTTACGGCAGCGGGCAAAGTTCCGGGCAAAGATTACATCTGTGCGCCAGCGCCGGGCACAAATGGTCAATTCACGTTTAACATCGATAGCTTTGCTTTCTTTGAACTGAGCAATAAAGACAATCAACAAGCGCAGCAAGATCTTGCTCGCACTATCCTTACTAAAGAGTTCCAAGAAGTCTTCAACCTCAACAAAGGTTCAATCCCTGTACGCCTAGACATGGACATGTCGAAGTTCGACCAATGTGCATTGGACTCAATGGCAACGTTTAAAGCGAGTGCGAAGTCAGGTGACCTGGTACCAAGTATGGCACATGGTCTATCAACGACTAGCTATGCTCAAGGCGCGATCTATGACGTAGTAACGAACTTCTTCAATGACGACAACGCCGATCCAAAACAGGCAGCACAAAAGCTAGCGAAAGCGGTGAAAGCGGCGATCTAAGCTCATCCATTGCCAACCAGCGAGTATTGGCTCATCACTCGCTTAGTTGGCATACATACACCCCTAAAGGGCGCTTTAGCTTGTGGGGAGCTGAAGTGCCCTTTCCTCTCTGTGTTATAACGTAAGGACTCGTTATGGAGCATGCTGTAAATCGGTATTCTAAGAAGTCGAAAACTAAGGTGAGTTTTGCCGACCGACTTCAACATTGGCTACCGAAAATCGTTCTTGCCCCGACCGTTTTGGTCACCGTGGTATGCATCTATGGTTATATTTTCTGGACTGCGGCACTTTCACTGACCAATTCGCGTTTTCTGCCCAGTTTCAACTTTGTTGGTTTTGCTCAATACGAGAAACTAATGGAGAACGACCGTTGGATTACTTCAATTTCTAACCTCGGAATTTTTGGCCTGCTGTTTATGTTAGTGGCTATCGGTTTGGGCGTAGGGCTGGCGATTCTTCTTGACCAAAACATTCGTCAGGAAGGGGCAATTCGCACTATCTATTTGTACCCAATGGCATTGTCATTCATTGTCACGGGTACGGCATGGAAATGGATTCTGAACCCGGGCCTCGGTATTGAAAAGCTGATGCAAGATTGGGGGTTCAGCAATTTCAAGTTTGACTGGTTGGTCAACTCTGAAATGGCGGTTTATACGTTAGTCATTGCCGCTGTATGGCAGTCATCAGGTTTTGTCATGGCCATGTTCCTGGCAGGCCTTCGCGGTATAGACTCGTCGATCATCAAAGCGGCTCAGATTGATGGCGCGAACCTACCGACCATCTATTGGCGAATTATTATGCCGTGCTTGAGACCGGTATTTTTCAGCGCGGTGATCATCACCTCGCATATTGCGATTAAGAGTTTTGACTTAGTAACGGCAATGACCGCAGGTGGTCCAGGTTACTCTTCTGATCTTCCTGCGCTGTTTATGTATGCGCATTCATTTACGCGCGGTCAAATTGGCTTGGGTGCGGCGAGTGCCATGATGATGCTAGCGGGTATATTAGCCATCTTAGTACCATATCTCTATTCAGAACTTAGGGAGAAAAAATCATGATGCAAGGGATCAATTTCTCTCGATTGTTCATCTATTCGGCTTTGGTGTTTTTCTGTGTGGTTTATTTGATGCCGCTGTTTGTCATGGTGATTACCTCGTTTAAGACCCTGCCAGATATTAAAGCCGGCAACTTAATGAGTTTGCCGACAGAATGGGTGTTTGATGCTTGGATTAAGGCGTGGGATGGCGCTTGTACTGGTGTGAAATGTGAAGGCGTCAAAGGTTACTTCTGGAACTCGTTCCAAATGGTCATTCCTGCGGTTGCGATTTCAACGCTACTCGGTGCATTTAATGGTTACGTTGTGACCAAGTGGCAGTTCCGTGGTTCAAACCTGTTCTTTAGCCTACTGTTGTTTGGCTGCTTTATCCCATTTCAAGTAGTGCTACTGCCTATGGCAACGGTGCTTGGCAAGCTAGGTTTGGCCAACACCACCGCAGGGCTAGTTATTGTTCACGTGATTTATGGTATGGCCTTTACCACGCTGTTTTTCCGTAATTTCTATATCAGTATTCCAGACGAGCTAGTCAAAGCGGCTAAGTTGGATGGGGCGGGGTTCTTTACCATTTTCTTTAAGATTCTTCTGCCGATATCAACGCCAATCATCATGGTCACTGTGATTTGGCAGTTCACAGCAATCTGGAATGACTTTCTGTTTGGTGTTGTTTATTCCGGCTCGGAAACGCAGCCTATTACTGTTGCGCTGAACAATTTGGTTAACACCAGCACCGGGGTTAAAGAGTACAACGTTGATATGGCGGCGGCGATCATCGCTGCATTGCCAACATTATTAGTTTATGTATTAGCAGGGAAATATTTCGTTCGCGGTCTGACTGCGGGTTCGGTAAAAGGATAAATATCATGGCAACACTAGAACTTAAACAAATCCGTAAAACCTACCCGAAGGCGGATCAAGAGACATTAAAAGGGATCGACATTGACATTAATTCCGGTGAGTTTTTGATTTTGGTTGGCCCTTCAGGGTGTGGTAAATCGACATTGATGAACACTATTGCTGGGCTTGAGAATATCAGCTCGGGGGAGATCGTGATTGATGGTAACGACGTGTCTGATGTTGAACCTAAAGATCGCGATATTGCGATGGTGTTTCAGTCCTATGCGCTTTATCCAAACATGACGGTACGTGGCAATATCGAGTTTGGCTTGAAGATTCGTAAAATGCCGAAAGAGGACATTGATGCGGAAGTTGAGCGCGTCGCAGCGATGCTACAGATTGACCACTTATTAGATAGAAAGCCTTCTCAGTTGTCCGGTGGTCAGCGTCAGCGTGTGGCAATGGGGCGTGCGTTGGCGCGTAGACCCAAGCTTTACCTGTTTGATGAGCCGTTGTCGAATCTAGATGCAAAGCTGCGTGTAGAGATGCGTCATCAAATTAAGCGATTGCATCAACAGCTCAATACGACCATCGTGTATGTTACTCACGATCAGATTGAGGCGATGACCTTAGCTGACCGAATCGCAGTGATGAAAGATGGCGAGTTGCAGCAACTAGGTACACCGCAAGAGATCTACAATAAACCGAATAATATGTTTGTCGCAGGCTTTATGGGCTCACCTTCTATGAACTTTATCACCACTATGGTCGATCTTAACGACCAAGACCAACCTGTGATTAAGGTTAAAGGGAGTAATGGTCAAGAACATCACATTAATCTGCCTGCCTCAATGCGCGAGCAAGATGGTAAAGAAGTCGTGATTGGCCTTCGCCCGGAACACATTACAGACAGTGAGAATCAAGAGTCGGATGCAACCACTCAGTTGGATTTGACGCTGGAAGTGTTAGAACCAACAGGGCCGGATACTATTGCGATGATAAAGGTTAATGACCAAGAAGTAGCGTGTCGCCTTTCGCCTGAATTTGATGTTACGGCGGGGCAGGTTGCTCCACTGCACTTTGATTTGTCAAAAGCAGTTTTCTTTGATGCAGTCACGCAGCAACGCATCGAATTTCATTAATGTGCAATTTAATTGATACCTTTATTAGTAACAATGAGTGAAGTCTACTAAGCTTAACACCATAGCATGAAGGCGTTTTCATGCAGTGTGAGTCGAGGTGGGCAATTATGTCTCCTTATTGCTCACCTCATCTCTAGTAACGAAAAATGGCAGCCATTCCCGCTGCCATTTTGTTTTTATGATTTAGCTTGTTTGTTAAATATGTGTAGATTCACCCGTATTGAAGAATACAATGGGTGGAAATCCCCCCATATTAAAAGTGTCTGTGTGACCTAGATATCCTATCGTCAAATGCCTTCTTTATAAGGTGTTGATTTTAAATGATTAAATTTAATTATCAAGATTGGCTCAGTACTTGCTCCTAGTTAATGTATCAACACCCAGTGATGGGGTTGTTCATTCAACAAGGAGAATAATAATGTTAAAGCCATTGACCCTACTATCTGTATCGATTCTTGCTGTGACTAGTTTTAATGCTGCCGCTAACTGTGACCCAGGAGAGACTGTAATTAAGTTCAGTCACGTAACCAATACAGATAAACACCCGAAAGGTATCGCGGCTTCATTACTAGAACAACGCGTCAATGATGAGATGAATGGAAAAGTGTGTATGCAAGTTTTCCCGAACTCGACGCTATATGATGATAACAAGGTACTGGAAGCGCTATTGAATGGCGACGTGCAACTTGCTGCCCCTTCTCTATCAAAATTTGAAAAGTTCACCAAAAAGTACCGTATTTTCGACCTGCCATTTCTGTTTGAAGATGTTGAAGCGGTTGACCGTTTCCAGAACTCTGAGTCTGGTGAAAAGCTGAAAAATGCAATGAAACGTCGTGGTCTACAAGGTCTAGCGTTTTGGCACAACGGCATGAAACAGATGTCAGCAAACAAGCCGCTTATCTCACCAGAAGATGCGAAAGGGCTTAAGTTCCGTGTTCAAGCTTCAGATGTCCTTGTTGCTCAGTTTGAGCAGTTAGGCGCTAACCCACAGAAAATGTCGTTTAAAGAAGTATACGGCGGCCTACAAACTAAGGTTATTGATGGTCAGGAGAACACTTGGTCAAACATCTACGGTAAGAAGTTCTTCGAAGTACAAGACGGAATTACAGAGACTAACCACGGTATTCTGGATTACCTAGTGGTAACGTCGAACGATTTCTGGAAGGGCTTACCTGAAGATCAACGCGAGCAATTGAACACCATCATCCAAGAGGTGACTCAAACGCGTAATGCTGAGTCTTCACGTGTTAACCAAGCGAATAAGAACAACATCATCGAAGCGGGTGGTGAAGTTCGTAGCTTGACTGCAGAGCAGCGTCAACAATGGGTCACTGCGCTTCAGCCTGTGTGGAAGAAGTTTGAAAAAGACATTGGTTCTGACCTTATCGAAGCGGCTTTAGCTTCAAACAAATAACAATTAAAAACTATAAAACAATTGGCCCTCTTGTCGGGAGGAGGGCCTTTCTTTTCCTGCGATAAAGTGAAGTAACTTATGGAACAGTGTATTTATGTTTGCCTGGATGGTGCTGGTGGGGGCGTCATATGGAGTGAAGAAGCACTTTCATATTGGTGTCGATGTGGTTATCAACCTTGCTCCAGAGCAACTACGTAAAATCTACGCGCTGATCGCCGCAGCGTGTTGTTTAGCTTTCTCAATTCTGCTGTTGATTGGTTCATGGAATTACTGGTATCCGTTTGTTACCGACCGAGCATGGTATGAAACCGATGATATCCCAATGCCAGAGATGTTCCAGTTTCTCGCTGACTGGCTGAATGAAGGCGAACGTTACGAAAAAATGCCGCGCTTTATTCCTTACATGGCGCTGCCGATTGGTATGGCTCTGCTTACTTTCCGCTTTGCTCAAATCACTCTACAGATTCTGTCAGGTAAGTTAGACCGCCTCATTGCTGGTCATGAAGCTGAGGAAGAACTGGAAGCGTTAAAAGAAGAGCTGAAAGACGCAGGTGACGCAATGGAGCCTAAAAACAACAATAACAACAAGGGAAGCTAAACCATGGAAATTTTATTCTTATTCGTCATGGTGATTGGTTTTATGCTTGTTGGTGTGCCAATCGCAATCTCACTGGGTCTGTCCAGTATGGTCTTTTTAATGATGCATTCAGATGCGTCATTGGCTTCAGTCGCTCAAACCCTGTTTAACGCCTTTGCTGGCCATTACACCTTATTAGCGATTCCATTTTTCATCTTAGCATCAAGCTTTATGTCTACTGGCGGTGTGGCAAAACGTATTATCCGTTTCGCTATTGCGATGGTGGGTTGGTTCCGTGGCGGTCTTGCTATGGCTTCGGTTGTGGCGTGTATGATGTTCGCCGCACTGTCTGGCTCTTCACCGGCTACGGTTGTTGCAATTGGTAGTATCGTTATCGCGGGCATGATCAAAAATGGTTACTCGAAGGAGTTTGCTGCGGGCGTTATTTGTAACGCAGGTACTTTAGGTATCTTGATCCCACCTTCGATCGTAATGGTTGTGTACGCAGCTGCTACGGATGTCTCTGTTGGTCGTATGTTCCTTGGTGGCGTCATCCCTGGTCTTCTTGCTGGTGTGATGTTGATGATTGCCATTTACATTGCAGCTCGAGTGAAAAATCTGCCTAAACAGCCGTTTGTTGGTTGGGGCGAGATGTTCGCAGCAGCAAAAGATGCCAGTTGGGGTCTATTACTGGTGGTCATCATCCTAGGTGGTATCTATGGCGGTATCTTTACCCCAACAGAAGCGGCAGCGGTGGCAGCGGTATACTCATTCTTAATTGCTAACTTTATCTACAAAGATATGGGGCCATTTGCCGACAAAGAAAACACTAAGCCGGCCTTGGTTAAAATCGTACAAGCCTTTGTTCATAAAGATACCAAACATACCTTGTATGAAGCGGGTAAGCTGACCATCATGCTACTATTTATCATTGCCAATGCATTGATTCTAAAGCATGTGCTTACAGAAGAGCGTATTCCTCAGATGATTACTGAGTCTATGCTGTCAGCTGGTCTTGGGCCGATTACCTTCCTGATTGTCGTGAACGTTCTGCTACTCATCGGTGGTCAGTTCATGGAGCCATCGGGTTTGCTAATTATCGTTGCGCCACTGGTATTCCCAATTGCTATCGCGCTAGGTATCGATCCCATTCACCTAGGTATCATGATGGTGGTGAACATGGAAATAGGCATGATCACACCTCCGGTCGGACTCAACCTGTTTGTAACCGCAGGGGTGGCCAAAATGTCGATGATGCAGGTCGTCAAAGCAGCACTACCTTGGGTGGGTGTGATGTTCTTATTCCTGATCATCGTGACCTACGTACCTTGGGTATCAACATGGTTGCCGACCATGCTTATGGGGCCTGAGATTATTACTAAATAGTTTCAAGTTTCATTATGGAAAGAAAACCCCAGGGTATAGGATGGACCCTGGGGTTTCGTTTTGTTGGTTAGCGATTACTGTGATCTTTTGTTTCATAACCACGCAGCATCGTTTTGATATGAGTGGTTGGCGTTTCTCCAGTTGTGGTCATATAAACGTGGCCAATTAGGAAGGCTAAGATCATGAATGCGGCGACAATATGCAGAGTGGCAACCCAGCCAAGTGATAACATACCAAGTCCAATGTTTTCCCATTGTGGATAGAATAGTAGCAATAATCCTGTGACCCAGATAAGTGGTGCCATGATCAATTTCCAGCCCAAATAGGCAAATCGCTGTAGCGGATTGAGTTTAAGTTCTGCTGTTGGATGAAATGGATGAGGTTCGCCAACAAAGATCCCTCGACGGTAGAAGCCGATAACTTTTCCGAGTTTGTCTGTGGTGGGAATGTATTGCCGCCACTCACCCGTAGTGAAATGCCAGAATATGGCAAATACCCATAATGTCATTAGAGCAAAGGCACAGTACTCATGCCATAACACAGCTTGACCAAAACCAAACAAGCTAAATGATCCATGGATTTCGAATCCAGTGATTAGCATTGCCATCATCAGTAAAGCTTGCGCCCAGTGCCAGAAGCGTTCGAATCGCTTATAGATAATCACTTTCATTGCGAATCTCCTTGGTTGGGTGAAGTTCCTTTCAATCGCATAAGAGCATGACCAATAACGCCAAACAGAGTAACAAGGACGACTAACCAGCCAATGCTGTCTAGCCAAGGTATTGAGGTTTGTGATGGGATATAGAAACCAGACAGTTTCGTCAATCGTCCATTCTCAGCGTGACATGCAGCGCATTCAAGAGCTTGGTCTTTTGGTGCTACCATATGTACGATTGGAAAGTGATACTCGCTATCGACAAATGTCATCTCACCACTATAGCTACTGCCCGTAGCTTTCATCCCCGCCACTGCCGATTTATCCCAGTCATACGTTTTCCAATAGGCGTTGTTGTCTTTGCCAAACAGATGAGGTGTCACCATGATTTGGTTCGCCGTATCGTAAGGTTGAGTGCTGCGCATAATCTTAAATGGCCACACTCGGCTATCTTCGTCGCCACATTTTCCTTAAGGCTTAGTCAACTCAACGATACCTTGCTCATTGGGTTGTACTTGTTCACCAATAGTGGTGTAACTCATTTGTCCATTGAAGCAGGCATAGTCAGGTGTTACGTTTCTTTCCCATACAAAATCACCCTTTTTGGCGGTATAGGTAACGTAGCCCTCATCATCTTTAGTTGTTGGTCGAGATTTATCTCCTGCTGTGGACCAGTCCCAAGCTGTTTTGGTTTTCTTTTCTCGCGCATACTCTGGTACGTGACATGTGGAACAGGCGATGTTATTGACGTGTTCATTGAGTCGATTGGCGATACGTCCCCCTTGATGAGGTTCGAGCCCATGACATGACTCACACGAAGCGCGGTTCTGGTCTCCATGGCCGGGGAAATCAATACCATCGCTGTCTTTTGCATTGACAAGGTAACGTGAACCTGCCGTTTGATGGCCACTAGTGGTATGGCAATCCTGACAGGCAAAATCGGCGCCGTCACTCGACATATGAACATCGAGGTCATAACTTGGTTTAGCTAGGCTTGAGTCCATATCGCCATGTTTAACACCGTCGCCGCCACCTCCGTAAAAGTGACAAGAGCCACAGGTCTCTCGCGATGGGTCGCCAACACTTTGTGCTGCTTCAGTGAGATTGACTGGCGGGCGCATTTTCCCCGAACCTTTCGGCCACTCTTTTGTCACGTAGTTTGGGTGGCCAGCGTCTGTTGGGAACTTCGAGTATTGACCAGAGTTGTCATGACAAACTAGGCAGTCGACGTTGTCTTGTTTCGAATGATCGAAGCTGCTGTCTTTCCATCCGTAGCCAACATGGCAACTGGTACATCGCGGTTCGTTTGATGCGGTAGAAATACAAAAATTGTTGATGACATTTTTCTTGCCGACAATTTTGTCCTCGAGCCCAACATCAAAAGCCCACGTCCAGTGAGTGGTTTGTTGGATTTGATGAGCTGCTTCGGTATGGCAGTCAAGGCAGGCTGCGGTTACTTCAGGGCCTGACTTAAAAGGACCTTGAAGTTGCTCAAAGGTAGAGTGATCAGCCGTTGACTGTGCGAGAAGGCTGGCTGAAGGCCATATGCCAGCAAGCACAATACTCAAGGTGAGAAGCAATATCCTTTTCATATAAACACCTTAATTAAGCTTTTTATTGATTAGATATTGCTAATGTAGCAAGTGTGGTAATTATGTCCACAAAAAATGAGTGGTTAATTGAGCTTAATCAATCGGTGTCAAAAATAACTATAAATATGAGATATGGTTCAAGTTTAAAGCCTGAGTTAGCCTTTGTAGTTATCTTTGTCTAAGTCGTATTTCTGCATCTTGTCGTACAGGGTTTTACGGGCCAGCTGCAAATGATCCATCGTCTTCTTAATGCTACCTTCATTTTGATTAAGTGATTGCTCAATCAGACTTTTTTCGAACTCAGCAACTTGTTGGGCTAAACCGAGTTCCTTATTGATGCTAACAGTATCTTCTGAACCAGATTGGGATAGCTTGCCAAGCAGTACAAAGCGTTCAGCTGCATTTCTTAGTTCGCGAACATTACCGGGCCAATCATGACTCATAAGCTGATGAATCTGTTGCGACTCAATAGCTGGTGCCGATTTGCCGTAACGGGAAGCCGCTACCAGTAAAAAGTGGTGGAACAAGGTTGGGATATCCTCTTTACGTTGTCTAAGCGGCGGTAAATCGAGGGTGACAACATTGAGTCGGTAGTAGAGATCTT
>NZ_JATABG010000244.1:0-5527 GCF_036533755.1 Vibrio sp. M260118
CAAGTAATTCCCTCACCAAATACCTAGCTAGCTTTTCATAAGTTAGCTAGGCCTCAAAATACCCTATTTATTGAACCAGCATCACATTTATCTCATTCTAATGTGATGTTCTGCGCATATTTTATTTATTCTTAACGTGTTCGATAAATGCCACGAACAGGGCAAACCATTCCGAAAGGATGGGACGCAAAGCCTCCGGCCTTACACAAGAAATTGTCTGGTAGCGGGGTTGCCGATGGCGAATATGCAAACTGTCATAGCGCATTTTTGCGCTCGTATGACGCCTAATTGACATTACACCTGCATTATTTTGCTACTCTCTCGGACCTGCATTGGTGGCGTATACATATACACCGAGAATACACAGCATGGATAAACCAGTACTAAAGGACTCAATGCGACTCTTTGAGCAGCTAGGCTATATAAAGTCTCGCTCAATGTTTGGCGGTTTTGGCATTTTTGCCGATGACACCATGTTCGCACTTGTAGTAAACGATAAGCTTCACGTACGAGCTGATGAGACTCTTGCTCAACAGTTCAAATCTCAAGGACTCGAACCCTATGTTTACAAAAAAAGAGGGTTCCCTGTTGTCACTAAGTACTTTGCTTTGAGTGAAGACTGGGCGGCAGATGCGAAAAGCACCCTAGAGATCGCGGGCATAGCTCTGAAAGCGGCGAACGCCGAGAAAAAAACGCAATCTCAAGCAAAACCGGACCGATTAAAAGACTTACCCAATCTTCGTTTAGCAACGGAACGAATGCTGAAAAAAGCAGGTATCGAATCCGTTGAAAACCTTGAAGAAGTGGGCGCTGTAAACGCATTTAAAGCCATCCAGTCCACACACTCTACCGATGTGGCGATCGAGCTCCTTTGGGCATTGGAAGGTGCAATTAACGGTACTCACTGGTCGGTTATACCACAAAGCCGTCGGCAAGAGCTGCTCTCTCAAGTCAGCTAGTCATATCGATATAAAGTCAGCAAATATGCTGACTTTTTTATTACCTGTGAAATTTGTGTCTTGCTTTCCCTGTCTTGTCTAGTAACACTAATATATCCATGCTTTCAATGGAGCAGCTCGACATGAATAAGAAAATCATCCTAGGCATTGTATTCGTCATATTAATTGTTCTACTCGGTGTTAACTTTGGCCAGTACTTAACTCTGGAAAACGCCAAAGCCCAACAAGCTGAGTTAGCCGCGTTTATTGCAGGCAACTTTACCTTGGCTGCCGCCAGTTACTTTATTGCCTATGTGTTGATTACCGCCTTTTCGATTCCCGGAGCTGCTGTAGTGACCTTGCTAGGCGCAGCACTATTCGGATTTTGGACCAGCTTATTGCTTGTCTCTTTCGCCAGCACAATTGGTGCGACGCTAGCATTCTTAAGTAGCCGGTATTTGCTCCGTGATTGGGTGCAGAATAAATTCGGTACCAAGCTCAACGCATTTAACCAAGGGGTGGAAAAAGATGGCGCATTCTATCTATTTTCACTACGTCTGATCCCTGTGTTTCCATTCTTCCTAATCAACTTGCTGATGGGCTTAACACCGATTACAACGATTCGATTCTATCTAGTCAGCCAACTCGGAATGTTGCCCGGCACTGCCGTGTACTTAAACGCAGGTACTCAGCTCGCACAAATTGATAGCCTGGCTGGAATTGTATCCCCTACTGTACTTGCTTCATTCGCACTACTAGGACTGTTCCCTATTATTGCTAAGTGGGTGATGGGTAAAATTAGAACCTCCCCTTCTACCTCCAACGGAAACGCTTAATGAAGGTCTATTCCGCTGCTACGCCAACCGAAGCTCACATTGTTTGTGAGCTTCTTAAATCACATAACATTGATTGCGAAGTTCGAGGTGAAGGCATTTTTGGCCTTCAGGGAGAAGTGCCCTTTGGTGATTGCAGCGAGCCCTATATCTGGTTGCTTACACAGAGTAAAAAACAGCAAGCTCTGGATGTGATTGAACAGTTTAATAGCTTACATAAGGGCGAGAATTGGTTTTGTCAGCAATGCGGCGAATGTAACGAACCACAATTTGGTGTCTGTTGGCAATGTGGGCAAAACGCCCATTAGCTGCGAGTTATCTGCTGTTGGATAAACTTAATCGAATGATGGTTAAATTCTTCAGGTCGCTCCACGTTACACACGTGGCCACAATCTGCAATTTCTAGCAACTTACTCTTGCGATGTGCTGCAACCATCTCTTTCACAGGCTGAATGAACATATAGTCCCTCTCACCCATCAGATAAAGCGTTGGGATTGGCAGCTCGCGATCTTTAAAGTATTTCATCAGCGGATTAACTTCAGCAGTGAGGATAAACCAGCGTTTAAACTCTTTCTGGCATAGCTTCTTAGCTTCGCGGATAAACAGATGGCGAGATTCCTTCTGTGTACGCTGCGGCATCACGATATAAGCAAATAAGCTGTATAACCACATGTAAGGCACGATGTGCTTGCACATGCCACCTAGCCTAACCAAAATCTGTGAGCGAACGTTAAACCGCGTGACAGCGCCACCAAGCACCATTGACTGAACTCTGTCCGTTGCCAATTCTGCCAAGTTACGCACGATAATCGTCCCTAGAGACATACCAACAAAGTGGGCCGAGTGAATTTTTAGGTGATCAAGAACCTTCAATATATCCATAGTTACAGCGCGAAAGGTGTAACGATTGGCAATCAGCTCTTTAATTAGTTGGTTGGATTTTCCATGACCACGGAGATCAATCAGTAGCAAGTTAAAGTGCTCTTTGTAGGCCTTGATTTGCTTAAACCAAATCGATGAACTTCCACCTGCACCATGCACAAACACCACCCACTCGTTGCTCTTTGGGTGGGTAAACGTTTTGTGGAATAACAAGGTATCACTCATAAAAAACAAAGATAACTCAGTAAAATCTGGATAGGGAGATTACCATAAACATAGGATGGTTTAAGTCAAATTACGTTAAATCTTAAATATTATTTTTACGAAATGTGTAAAAAAGGCGTCGAATAGACGCCCAGTTTAATATCAGTTATCAGCCTAACTGAGTGCGGTGTGATACAAAGCAATGTATGCATTGGCAGCTTTGTTCCAACAAAAGTCTTGTTCCATCGCATGAAGCTGAACTCGCTTCACCTCATTCGGCTCCTGAGCATACAGCAATAAAGAACGTTGCAGTATGTGTAGCAGATCCGCAGGCTCTGGTTGATCAAAAACAAATCCAGTCGCGTTCTCAGGGTCGGCATCGTAGTCGTTAACGCTGTCTCGCAATCCTCCGACACCACGAACAATAGGCAACGTTCCGTAAGCCATACTGTAGATCTGATTCAAACCACAAGGCTCAAACTCAGACGGCATAATAAAGAAGTCTGACCCTGCTTCTACGAGGTGAGCTAGCTCGTTGTCGTAGGCCTCGATGAACGCAAAATTATCGCTATGCAAAGCAACGATCTCTTTCAACTGTGCAGCAAGCGTAGGATCACCAGTTCCAACAATCACGACTTGCACCTGATACTTAAGAAAATCATTCAAAATTGGCAACAGATAATGAATACCTTTTTGGTGCGTCAAACGGCAAACCATGCCATAGACAGCGACCTCTTGCTCTGCTAGCCCCACTTTCTGCTGCAACGCTCGTTTACACGCCTTTTTGCCACGAACCATACTTTGGTAGTTAGCCTTGTAGGTCATCGGCAAACATGGATCATTACTTGGATTCCAAGCCGAGTAATCGCACCCGTTCAGGATACCAACCAAGTCCGCAGAGCGAAGTTGAAATTCTGCAGCCATACCATGGCTGCCTAACTCGGTTTTCAGCTCTTGGGCGTAAGTCGGACTGACTGCGTTGATCTTATCAGCACTCAACACCCCTGCTCTAAGCATGGTGACATGAGTTAAACTCACGGCCGCATCGGGCGCGTAATGAGTATGCATCTCAGGCAATGACTGCAACTCATCATAGCTAAACACACCTTTAAATACCGCATTGTGGATGGTCAAGACACTCTTGATGCCGCTGAAAAAGTCATCCGCTCGATAACGATGTTTGAGTAGATAAGGAACAAAGCCCGTATGCCAATCATTTGCATGGATAATATCAGGCTTAAAACCTAGCTTGGGTAACATATCTAAACAGGCAGCACTAAAGAACGCAAACCGCTCACCATTGTCCTCATAGGCATGGTTATTTTCAGCGTACATTTCCGGTCTATCGAAGTACTTGGCACACTCAATAGCATATACAGGCACACCCACAACCTCGAGTGCTTTGACTCTATATTCAGTATGCGGCCAGTAATCAAGATGCGTCTCAAGCACGACAGGAGCATGCTCTATTCCAGCGAGATTACGATAGGCAGGTAGCGTTGTTCGGACGTCTTGTTGTAAAGCTCTCAGAGCTTCGGGCAGTGCTTTGGCGACATCCGCCAAACCACCACTCTTGATTAACCCTTCGACTTCTGACGCTACAAATAAAACAGATAAATCCCTAGCAGCCAATGCGCGCTCCTTTTGGAATCACGACAACACCATCCTCAGACACATGGTAATGCTTTTTATCTTCAGAAAGGTTCACACCAATTTGGGTTCCTGCCGCAATCTCTACATCTTTATCTATAATGACTCGGCGTAAAACACACCCATCACCAATCTTAACATCGCCTAGCAGTATACTTTCACTAATATCACATGCAGACGCGATATTACTGCGGAATCCGAGTACCGACTTCTCTATACGCGACCCACTCACATAACTGCCGTTACAGACTAGGCTGTCTATAATTTGCACTCGACCATTCGCTGAATCAGTAAACGTCGCAGGCGGCAACGGTGGGTAGTAGGTATGCAGCGGCCATTTCCGGTTGTAGAGAGAGAACGGAGCATCCGCCTTAAGCAAATCCATATGCGCTTGCCAATAGGCATCGATGGTACCGACATCACGCCAGTACACCTCTTCCTTCTCCCCAGGGATACGGTTAGTGCTAAAGTCGTAAACAAACACATCACCTTGAGGAAACATCTTAGGGATGATGTCTTTACCGAAGTCGTGCGATGACTCAGGGTTTTCCGCATCTTCAATCAACTCTGCAAATAGAGGTTGTGCTTCAAACACGTAGTTACCCATTGACACCAAAGCATGATCCGGATCGTTTGGAATGGCTTTCGGGTTAGCTGGTTTCTCTTCAAAACCAATCATGCGCCCATCAGCATCCACTTCAATCACACCAAACTGTGATGCTTCTTCCAAAGGCATGCGCAGTGCCGAAACCGTTAGAGACGCCTCTTTCTGCTTATGGAAATCGAGCATCTGCTTAATATCCATCTTATAAATGTGATCCGATCCAAAAATACACACTTGGTCTGGTTCCGACATCTGCATAAAACGTAGGGGCTTTGTTGCGTAATTCGATGGAACTAAATCAAGAAACTACGATCTGAGCGGCTACGCCCATCAATCGTCGTAGCCTCATGCCTAAACCTCGTTACAAAACAACTAACTGGAAGCAGTACAATAAATCCTTAATCAACCGTGGTTC
>NZ_JATABG010000245.1:0-5502 GCF_036533755.1 Vibrio sp. M260118
CAGGGTTACCTTAACCCCAGAATTTTTAAACTTTTCAACAAAATGTTTAGTTTCCAAGCGGATAGGATCGCGATAGCTAAAGCTCGCCACATGCTTGCCATCGATAGAGAGGTAAACCGTATTTGCTTTTGAAACAGTATCTTCACCTAAAACAAACTGAGCGCTGCCAATCTTAACCTCGCAGTTTTTATATTGGCCATGGATACCAGAGCCAATGATATTTTCAACATCTTCGACGACAACATTGACATCTAAATAGGGTCTGAACGCACGTGCAATCGGGTGGTTGGCGTGAGATTCTAACGATGCAGCGACGGCTAATGCTTCTTCTTTAGTTAGTTCAGATTGAAGATCGACACTATCAATCTCGATGTCACCATGAGTCAGGGTTCCGGTTTTATCAACGATAAGGTGGTTTACCTTGCACAGAGTTTCAAACACATGACTTTTCCGCAGTAGGATACCCAAATTGCCCATGCGAGAAGTTGCACAAGTCAGTGCTGTAGGCGTTGCTAGGGAGAGTGCACAAGGACAGGTAGCGACCAAAACTGATAGCATGATCCAAAACGCATCATCTGGCTTGCTTGAATGCCAAAACAACCAGGTACCCGCGGCAATTATCAAAATAACCGCCACAAAGTAACGCGCGACGATGTCGGCGATCTCAGCGATTTTCGGCTTTGAAAGCTGAGCCTCGTCTTGCAAACGTACGATATTAGAGATCATCGAGTCAGCCTTTGAGGACATCACCTCTAACTCAAACGACTCTTCACCGTTAAGTGTACCAGCAAATACATGATCACCTGACTGCTTGACCACTGGTAGGGATTCACCTGTAAGCATAGACTCATCAATATGTACGCGGCCATTGAGGATTTTGCCGTCCGCGGGAATATGTTCACCAGGCAACACGCGAATTTGATCGCCTACCTTAAGAGTTTTAACTGGAACCTGGTCACCATTGAGTTTATTGGCAATTGCAGGGATCAGTTTTAGCAGGTTACCACTTGCCGCTGCCGCTTTACGACGCGCTCGCATCTCTAGGAATCGTCCAACCAACAGGAAGAAAGCAAACATAGAGATAGATTCAAAGAACACTTCTCCTTGCTCTGTGACCGTCGCAACGAGGCTTGCGCAGTAGGCAAATATCATCGCAATCGATACTGGCACATCCATACCAAGTGTTCGACTTCTAATACTCCGCCAAGCATTGATGTAAAAGGGAAGCGCAGAGTAGAGCATCACTGGCGTCGCGAAGATCAAGCTAACCCAACGAAAGTAGTTCTTAAACTCTGGTTCGAGATCACCAAACACCTCGAGATAGAGCGCCACAGCGAGCATCATAACTTGCATGGTTGCAAGCCCTGCAATACCTAGGCGATACAAGTACTGCTTCATTTGCTGATGGTAGGCTGCTTCTTGTTTATCTGCCTCAAAAGGGGCGGCTTTATAACCGAGCTGATGAATAGCTGAGAGTATTTCACTGAGCCTAGCTTGAGATTTATCCCATGCTAACAGTGCACGGTTAGTAGTGGTATTAACCCGAATAGAGAGTACACCGCTTTTAGACGACACTTGTTTTTCGATTAACCAGGCACAAGCAGCACAAGAAACCCCTTCAAGTGACAATGTCACCTCTGAGCTATCTTTACTGTTGCGAACAAACTCAGACTGCACATCATCATTGTCATAATGGATCAGGGCCTGCAACTGCTCAGGGACAAGATCGGCTTTCTCCGCAGGAGCGGTTCGATATTGATAATAGGAAACTAAACCACTGTCTACGATAGTCTGAGCGACTGTCTCGCAACCAGGGCAGCACATTTGACGTACTTCACCCAAAATTTCGACTTTGAAATCCGTGTTGGCTGGTACATCTTCACCACAGTGATAACAGGATTTGCACATAAGCGATTAATTCGATAGTTGAACGGGAGTTGTCGTTGGGAATGTAACTCGACCTTGCACTAACCACTGCTGATCATGTGGGGTTAACTCAATAAACCAAGGGCCTTGTAACTCGCTATCTAATGACAAGCGATAGTTTCCTTGGGCGTCTGATGTTAATAACTGAGTGAAATCACGATCCGGTAGAGTGCGGTGCGCAAACATCACCGTAATCGCTGGGAAATGATCGAGCTGGCCCTTATCGAAAGCGATAATGACATCATCGCCTTCAGAATAGGCTGATGCACTTAACTCAAGTTCTTTGGCGACATTCTGCTTGGAAATGTCGACATTAATGCCTTTTCCTTTTTTATAGTAATCCTCAGTAACCAAAGACATCGAGTTCTGAGAGAAAACAATAACTGTAACGATTGTCCAAACAACAACAGTAAGCGGCAAAATGATCAGGAACCACGGCCAAAACTGCTTATACCAAGGCTTTACCATAAAAAAGTTCTCAATGAAAAATGAAATAAATTAGGGCTTTAACTGTAAAGGAAAGACAGCCCCTTTGCCATCGATAGAGAGTAAGGGGCTGTTATAGAAGTGTTACTAATTGTCAGAGTTGCTTAGGCTCCAAACGTAAGCAGACACAAGTTGAACTTTATCTTCGCCTAGAATATCTTTCCAAGCTGGCATTACACCAGAACGACCGTTCATAACTGTTTCTGTTACGTCTGCGCGTGAACCACCGAACAACCAGTCTTGGTCAGTTAGGTCAGGTGCACCCACTGCTGGGTTACCTTTACCATCTGTACCATGACAAGCCGCACACACAACAAAGCGAGCTTTACCAGCTTCTGCTTCACGAGCGTTCACAGAGCGTCCGGATAGGCTTAGCGTATAGCTAACCACTTCTTTCACACCTTGTTCACCCAAGGCATCTTTCCAGCTAGGCATTTGGCCAATACGACCCTGCATAACGGTAGTTACGATAGCCTCTGGTTCACCACCATATAGCCAAGCGTCGTCAGTCAGGTTAGGGAAACCTTTTAGACCACGAGCATCTGAACCATGACACTGTGAACAGTTCTGTAGGAACAAACGTTGCCCAACTTTCACTGCTTCATTATCCGCTGCAATTTCTGGGATAGGGCGCAGTTCAGTTGAACCATCTACGTATGCAAGCTTTTTAAATGCTTCACCAAAATAGGTTTCTGCATCATCAAGCTCTTTTGCGTACTGAACAAGCTGTTTATTCTCTTGAGACGTTGAGATTGACGCTTTTGACTCTTCAACGGTGCGAACGGTTTGGTCAGAACTCTGCCAACCAAGAAAGCCCTTGAAGTTACCTAAACCTGGGTATAAAGCTAGGTATATTGCGGCAAAAATAAACGTACCAACGAACAGATAAGTCCACCACTTAGGCAGTGGGTTGTTTAGCTCACGAATACCATCGTATTCATGACCCATATCTGCACCTTCTTCAACGCCCATTTTATCTTTCAGGCACCAAAAAAGGAGCGCTGCACAGCCGACCAGTGTACCGACCGTGATGATGATTATCCAAAGACTCCAAAATGTCGTCATTGCTTAGTCACTCCTTGTTCTTTTTCAGGCGCTTTCTGCTCATCAGCAAAAACAAGGTTTGCGGCTTCATCAAAGCGTGCTTTACGGCTTTTACCGTAAGCCCACCAAACCACTCCTAGAAAGCTAACGAATAGAACTATGGTCCAAATACTGTGAATAGTACCGATATCCATATGTCACCTCTTTATTACTTCATTGCGTGACCAAGAGACTGAAGATAAGCGATGATGGCATCCATCTCGGTTTTACCTTCTACATCTTTAGACGCATTTGCGATTTGCTCATCAGTGTATGGAACACCAAACATGTCACGGAAGATTTCTAGCTTCTTCTGAGTGTCCTTTCCATCAAGAACATTTTCTGCAAGCCATGGGAAACCAGGCATGTTTGACTCAGGAACCAACTCACGTGGGTCGATCAGGTGAACGCGATGCCACTCATCAGAGTAACGACCACCAACACGCGCCAGATCCGGACCAGTACGTTTAGAACCCCATAGGAATGGGTGCTCGTATACACTTTCACCAGCAACAGAGTAGTGACCGTAGCGCTCAGTTTCAGAGCGGAAAGGACGAATCATCTGGCTGTGACATACGTTACAACCTTCACGGGTGTATACGTCACGACCTTCCATTTCAAGCGCTGTGTAAGGACGAAGGTTCTCTACAGGCTCAGTGGTTTGCTTTTGGAATATCAGCGGAGTGATCTCAACAAGAGCACCTAAACTGATTGCAAAAACGATAAGAATCGCGAGTAAACCGACATTGCGTTCTACAATTTCGTGGCGATTGTTAGAATTAGAACTCATTCTTTAAATCTCCTTATGCCGGCTGTGGGATAGCTTTTAGACTATCTTTAGGCGCAGTTACCGTTTTGTACGTGTTGTATGCCATTAAGAACATACCTGCTAGGAAAATAAATCCACCTAGGAAACGTACAAAGTAGAATGGGTAAGACGCTTCTACAGACTCTACAAAGCTGTAAGTCAACGTACCGTCAGAATTAACTGCACGCCACATCAGACCTTGCATAACACCCGAGATCCACATCGCCACGATGTATAGCACAGTACCGATAGTTGCTAACCAGAAGTGAGTATTGATTAGGCTAACTGAGTACATGCGCTCTTGACCGAACAGGCGAGGAACCAAGTGGTATACCGAACCGATAGATACCATAGCAACCCAACCTAACGCGCCAGAGTGTACGTGGCCGATAGTCCAGTCAGTGTAGTGAGACAGAGCATTCACTGTCTTAATAGACATCATTGGCCCTTCAAACGTAGACATACCGTAGAACGATAGAGAAACGATTAGGAAACGTAGAATAGGGTCATAACGAAGTTTGTGCCATGCACCAGACAGAGTCATGATACCGTTGATCATACCACCCCAAGAAGGAGCAAATAGAACTAGCGACATCACCATACCTAGCGACTGCGTCCAATCTGGAAGTGCAGTGTAGTGAAGGTGGTGAGGACCAGCCCAAATGTATAGAGAAACCAACGCCCAGAAGTGAACGATAGACAAACGGTATGAATAAACAGGACGTTCAGCTTGTTTCGGGACGAAGTAATACATCATACCTAGGAAACCAGCTGTCAGTAAGAAACCTACCGCGTTGTGTCCGTACCACCACTGAACCATGGCGTCGACCGCACCAGAATAAATCGAATACGATTTACCCATAGAGACAGGGATAGCCATGCTGTTAACGATATGAAGTACCGCAACTGTGATAATAAAGGCACCGAAGAACCAGTTTGCTACGTAGATGTGGGATGTCCTACGAGTTATCAATGTTCCAAAGAACACGATAGCGTAAGAGACCCAAACAACCGCGATAGCGATGTCGATAGGCCATTCTAGCTCAGCGTACTCTTTACCTGAGGTAAAACCCAAAGGTAGAGTGATCGCTGCTGCCAAAATAATGGCTTGCCAACCCCAGAAGGTGAAGGCGACGAGGGGACCACCAAATAGACGAGTTTGACAGGTGCGCTGAACAACGTAATAAGACGTTGCGAAT
>NZ_JATABG010000246.1:0-5487 GCF_036533755.1 Vibrio sp. M260118
TCGACGATAAAACGGGTAACTACTACGACGAAAATGGTCGAGCGATGAAAAAAGCCTTCCTACGCTCACCACTTGATTTTCGTCGCGTAAGTTCAAACTTCAACCCAAGCCGACGCCACCCAGTAACAGGCAAAGTTCGCGCTCACCGTGGCACTGACTACGCAGCCCCCGTGGGGACCCCAATCTGGGCTGCCGGTGACGGGACGGTGATGAAGTCGAGCTACAACCAGTTCAACGGTAACTATGTATTTATTAAGCACAGCAACACTTACATCACCAAGTATCTTCACCTACAGAAACGCAAAGTGAAAACCGGACAGCGTGTAAAACAGGGACAGACCATAGGTACGTTAGGTGGTACAGGTCGAGTCACAGGCCCTCACTTGCACTATGAATTCTTAGTCCATGGGGTACATAAAAACCCTCGCACAGTGAAGCTACCCCAGTCTAAATCCTTGACAGGAAAAGCAAAAGTCACCTATATCGCCAACGCTAAGTTGAGATTAGATAAGCTAGAGCGCTACGGTCAACTGCTCGCAACGCCATAAAAGAGCCCCGCCAAATGGCGGGGCTTTTAACTTTATATGAACAATCCTATTCGGCTTCAATTACTTGATTCGCTTGGTCTTCTACTTTATGCACTCTCCCGAGCATCAGAAGACATGGGGTCAGGACTAGTGTCAGCACAGTCGCAAAGGCCAATCCACCAGCAACGGCAGTCGCCAACTGTGACCACCACTGGGTACTTGGTGCACCGAACTCGATTTTCTGATTGATCAGATCGACGTTCATTTCTAGCACCATCGGCAGTAAACCTAAAATGGTGGTTACCGTAGTCAACATAACAGGTCTTAAACGTTGTACACCCGTACGAAGAATCGCTTCACGTTTATCAAGTCCTCTTCTCAACAATTGATTGTAAGTATCAATCAACACAATATTGTTGTTGACCACAATCCCCGCCAACGCGATCACACCTATCCCTGACATAATGATGCCAAATGGCTTCTGAAACACAAGCAAGCCAACAAACACCCCAACGGTTGAGAACAGTACCGCACTTAAGATCAAGAAAGCTTGGTAAAAGCTATTGAACTGAGTGATTAGAATTAGCGCCATCACCACCAAAGCGACCAAGAAAGCATTCTGCAAAAATGCCGACGAATTTTCCTGCTCCTCGTTCTGGCCGCGAATCCTAAACTCGACACTCGGTGGCAAGTTCAGCTGTGAAACCGCCTCGCTGATCTTAGGCAACTCCAACGCAAGGTTATAGCCCTCTTTCATGTCTGCCATAATGTTGATCACCCTATACCCGTCAATACGACGTATGGTGTCTTGCTTGTGTTCAGGAACAATATTGGCAAAGTTGGTAATAGGGACAAGACCCGCAGGCGTTTTAACCCGCAGTTGATCAAACCTGCCGATATCACGTTTATCTTCTGGATAACGAACAAGAATATCCACCTCTTCCGTAGAATCATCAGGGAGATAATCGCCAATCTTAAGCCCGTTAGTCACAAACTGAACCGTATTACCCACCAGAGTCGCATCGGCAGCAAACCTTGAGGCGTCATCACGGCGAATATCAATCTGCCAGTCGATCCCATCTTTGCTTGAGGTGTCACTAAGGTTGGTAAACGCCGGGTAGTTGTCCGCCCACTGCCTCACCATCTTAGCAGCACCATCTAACTCGCCAGGAATACGCGCAGACATTTCTATCACTAAGTCATGGGCGACAGGGGGACCAGCATCGGGGAACTTATACTCTATCTCAACTCCGGCATATTGATCCGTCTGCTGCTTAAGCTCTTCAATAATGTCTTTTACTTTTCGACGGTATTGCCAATCCAAAGGGGTAATTTGGATTTGGCCTATCTCATCATCCCCCCCCGTTTTGGTATAGACACTTTCGAACTCTTTATGGCCAAGCATGACTGATTCAATGTCACTCATGATCACATCTTTCTCATCAAGCGAAAGATCACCATAAGAGCGCACTTTCACTGTAAAGAATGGTGGATCAACTTCAGGGAAGAATTCTGCACCTAATCCTGCTTTGGCGTAAGTAAAGCCAACACCAATTGCCAACAGTATTGCACTCAAGAGGATCTTTAATGGATGGCGAATCGCAATATCGAGAGTGTGGTAATAGAGCTTAGTTATGCCTGTTGCCTTGGAAAAATCACCATCGTGCAGTGCAACCATTTTCTCGCGTTGCGACTTAGTGACGTGTTGAGGACGACCGATCAAACTCCCCAGTACTGGTACAAGCAATAAGGCCATCGCTAAAGAAGCGGTTAAAGTCGCAATCAGTGTCAGCGGTAAGTACTTCATAAACTCACCAGTAACGTCAGGCCAAAACAGCAGAGGGGCAAATGCAGCTAAGGTCGTCGCTGTTGACGCTGTTATCGGCCAAGCCATACGTTTTGCCGCATCACGGTATGCTTCGCGCCTTGGTGTGCCCTCTTGCATTCTTCGGTCGGCAAACTCAGTCACGACAATGGCACCATCGACAAGCATACCCACTGCCATAATCATCGAAAACAGAACGATAATGTTCACGGTCAAACCAAAGACTGACAGCACAAGAAGTCCAGTCAGGAATGATCCCGGGATCGAAATTCCTACCAGCAAGGCGGTTCTTACTCCAAGAATAGCGATGATGACAATCACCACCAAAATAATCGCAGACAAGATATTATTCTGCAGATCGTTAAGCATCATCTTAACGTCTTTGGATTGATCCCAGGTGTATTTCACCAGCAAGTTATTCGGCCAATCAGCACGCTCCTGCGCTTGGGCTAATACCTCTTTAACCAAAGCAACAGTTTCAATAATGTTCTCACCCGCACGCTTTTTAACATCGAGTACCACAGCGGATTTACCATCAAGTCGAGCGTAGCTTTCAGGATCACGAAACGCTCTGCGCACCGTCGCCACATCACCAAAGGTAATGACTTGCTTGCCTTCAACTTTCACTGGCAGCTCAAGAACATCCTTTAATGAATCAAATACTGAAGGGACTTTGACAGAAAAACGACCATAGCCAGTATCAACAAAGCCCGCTGCAACCACCTTGTTATTAAGGGCAATCAAGTTATAGATATCGCCCTGATCGAGTCCATAGCTTTCCATCAGTAGCGGATCAACAATGATCTCAACAATATCCTCGCGATCACCCGCAATGTCGACCTCAAGTACTTGGCGATAACTCTCAAGCTTGTCACGTAGCTGACGGGCAATATGAACAATGGTGCGTTCAGGCACTGTGCCGTACAGAACAATTGAAAGTACAGGTTCTTCGGAAGCTAGAGTCACCTCGTTTACCGTCGGTTCATCACTGTCACTAGGCAACTTAGGTTTGGCTAAATCTACCGCTTCACGAACATCAGCCATGGCTTTATTCAGATCGACACCAACACTGAACTCAAGCATTACTGAAGCATGCCCCTCTGCAGCAGTCGAGGTCATCTCTTTTACCCCTTCAATCGACCTCAGTTCTTGTTCAATTGGGCGAACGAGTAGCCTTTCCGCATCCGTTGGCGAGATCCCTTGGTGTCCAACCGAAACATAGATAATCGGGATGGTAATGTCTGGGCTAGACTCTTTAGGAATCGCGACATAAGTCCCTGCACCAGCCAAGAGAATAAACACCAGTAACACCACCATAGTGCGCGTGCGAGAAAGTGCAGCATCAATTAAGGCGAACATAACTGTATCTCCTTGTTATTGTTGCTCTACAGCGATCACTTGATCGCCATCGCGCACAAACCCTTGACCAGTGGTGACAATATCAACTTGCTCACCTAGGCCGGTTAGCCACACACCATCTTGCTCTGCTTTCACTAACTGAATAGGGACAAATTTTATCCGATCGACGACTAAGGTTTTGACACCTAAATTGCCGTCCTCATCTAGCGCAAGCATGGCAGGCGTCACTTTAATCGCCATTTGGCTTTGTAGATTCAGGGAGACTTCACTACTAATACCAGCCGGAATCCGCTGCTGTGGATTGGGCAGTTCGACCTCAATTGGGAAGGTGTTGGTTGCAGCAGACGAAACTCTTGCGATATAACGCACTTTACCTTCGGCCTCTTGCCCATTAATAAAACGGACTCTCGCTTGCTGTCCAAGCTCTAGGTCTTGGATGTGTCTTTCGCTAACGTCCGCATCAATAACGATTTTGCTTAGGTCAAGTAGGCTTGCAACTGGGTCACCGACACCGACGAAATCGCCTTTTTCAATAAACAGATGATCAACTACCCCCGTAAATGGTGCACTTACTGAGGTGTTTCTTAACGCTATTTTGGCGTTGCTCACCATAGCTTTCGCTTCAACTAGCCCGGCTTGTGCGTTAGTAAAAGCCACCTCTCCCTGTAAGCCCTTGCTTTGCAGTGATTTCGCGGCTTTAAACTCTTTCTCTTTAACTTTAAGCATCGCCTGGGCGCGCTCTAGCTGAATTTCGAGATCTCCTTTATCAATCAGAGCGATAACCTGACCTTGCTTAACGCTATCCCCTTTGTTCACTTTGAGTTGAACAATCTTTCCAGCAATCTCCGCGCCAAGCTTTGCTTGTTTATTCGGTGCGGTACGACCGTAAAGGTCAATGGTTTGATGAGTAGGATTGGCAACAAAAGAGGTAAACGCCACTTTAGCTAGCGGGATCTTATTCTCACTATGCTGTGGGGTATCATCTTCTGCATTCAACATTCCAACACCAAGCCAAAGTGTCAGTGCGATGATCAAAAACAGAGATACAAGATAAGGTCTGGTCGCAATAAAGCGCAGAGGAGAAATTCTAGCCATAACTATCCTTAGTGATTCTATATCGCCTCTAAATTTACCGAAATTTACAACCACTCATTCAGTAATAGATAAGCCGTAGATGATATAGGGGCTCGCAATGTCAACTAGCGAGAAGATAGACACAGGATATAAACTAACCAATTAAAAGGAAAATAGAGTTGAGCAGTATTATAGGTCAGGTCTCAGTTTCTAGAAATGTCATACAGATACAACAAAGGCCGCATAATATACGGCCTTTGATACAGTCTATTTAAAATTAAACGCTGAATGAAGCGCCGCATCCACAAGTAGTGGTTGCATTTGGGTTGTTAACGAAGAAGCGAGAACCTTCTAACCCTTCAGTGTAATCTACTTGACCACCAACTAGATATTGCAAGCTCATAGGATCAACCACAAGCGTAACACCGCTATTTTCGATGGTCGTATCCCCTTCATTGACGCTCTCATCAAACGTGAATCCGTACTGAAAACCGCTACAGCCACCACCGGTAATGTATACACGTAGCTTTAGATTTGGGTTCTCTTCTTCAGCGATTAAGGCGCCTACTCGCTGAGCCGCTGCATCTGAAAATGTTAATGGAATATTTACTTCGCTCACGATGACCTCTCTCAGTCTTCTGCATCCAGAAGGCAAAACCTGCTGGCATTTTATCTTTTAATATTTAGCGATTATCTAATACC
>NZ_JATABG010000247.1:0-5794 GCF_036533755.1 Vibrio sp. M260118
GTGGTCTTCCAGTGACATCGTCACCTCAGTCTCTCGCTGACTAGGGTTAGACAGTTCAACCGTAAAGCTAGCGGTGGCGCCTTCCTCAACATCGAAGCTTGAAATGCTTTCTACTGTAGGCAAGTCGACCACGTTGATAGTCGTCGTCGCTGTTGCAAATTGTCCCTTGTCATCAAAGACTTTTATCTCGACACTTCGCGTCTCTTCACTAGGCGTGTCACTATCGTTACCAAAACGGAGGGACTTCAAGTACGACTCAAACACTGACGCCGAAGCCACTTGCGACTGGCCGTTGTCACCTAAGTAAGTCACCTTCACAGCATACATGTCATCGCTGTTTTCAATCAGTTCGACATCAAAACCATCGATATCTGTGTTCAATACATCGTTCGCGTCACCTTTGGTTAGCGTGATTGTCATTGATTCGATAGTATCTTTATCATCGAAGATATCCGCATCAGATGTCGCTATCGCTACGCCACTTTCATTACCTTCAACAAACGTCACTTCATGGTGAATCTCTGCTGGCTCTGACTTGACGATTTTGATGACAATATCATCAAAGTCATCATCGTCATTGTCGTTGCCTTTTTGGTCGTCGAAGCTAAGTACTATCAAACGGTCGAAATTGTCTGGCATAACAACATGAGAGCCACCCGGAATTAAGAAAAATTCAAGATTATCAATCGAAGTTAAGGGACCTAAGCCATTATGTGCTAGCAATGAGCCGACATCTGGGTCTAACTCATTGTTATTGCCAATCAGCACATGAAGCTTCTTATCTCCACCGTTACCATCATCGATATAGTAACCAAAGACATTGCTGTAGCCAGCCCCTTCGCTAACAAACTGAATATCGTACTCAGCACCGTTGAGGTCAATAGTCGGAGCCTCGTTATCTAGGATAGTTGCCACACCGACTTCAGCGGTGTCTTGCTGTGCCGTTTTACCTGATAAAGTGAAGCGCTCACGATCGTCAGGATGGTCATCATTGTTTGTAATAACGTCGACGGTAAATGAATCGTAACCCGCGGGCACCTTGACTGTGAAATTACCATCACTATCAGGGAAGGCATCTAGAGTGATTGGGCTAGCGCTTGGATTATCCGCACTAGCAAATAAGGTTATATCAACCTTTTTAGCATTATAGTCGCCCTTGTCTGGCTCACCATCAACACTTCGTGCAGAGTGGTCTTCCAGTGACATCGTCACCTCAGTCTCTCGCTGACTAGGGTTAGACAGTTCAACCGTAAAGCTAGCGGTTGCGCCTTCCTCAACATTAAAACTAGAGATACTCTCAACAATTGGATACTCGTCAATATTGACGATCTCCGGACTAGAGCTAATCAGATCCGTTCCTTCACCAATGGTGACAGTGAAGTTTTCATTTTGTTCATATATCCCATCTTTAACCGTCGGAATTAGAATAGCGAACTTACTTACTCCAGCTGGTACCGTAATTTGGCCATCCTTGTAGGTCACACCATTGGTGAACACGACATTTTTATATACTTCACCTTCACCAACTTCACCAAGGTCAACATCACTGTTCTTATCAGCAGCATCTCCGTCAACTCCAATGGCTATCGTAAAGGTTTGCGCTTCTAATGGCCCTTTGGCATTGCCTTCACCATCACCTAGCGAGACTTGGTATACAAGATTATCACCTTCATCGGCACTTGTTCCTTCAATACTCATAAGCTTGGCTTCAGGTTCAGGACGAGCGTGAACATCAACAGTTACCGTTGCTTCATCAAACCCACCTTGGTCATCAGTTATTTGATAATTGAAAGTTGCCTTGTCACCAGTGAAGTTATCATCTAAGTCAAACTCAACGTATTTCTTGCCATTTTCCTCAACAATTCTAGCTGTGCCATTATCTTCACCAAACACATAGGTAATTCGAATTGAGTCACCATCTTCATCTGAGTCATTAGCTAATAGTTGCTCTACTGGGATACGTACTACATCACCTTGGAAGCCCGCATAATTACCTGAACTGTTAGAAGCACTAAAGCCTGTTAAGAAGTAATCAGAAGAGTCACTACCACGCGCAGGCACTTCGGCGAAATCAACAGATTCAAACACCACTTGGTCAACCGGAAGGCCATTGAGGTCATCTGAATCAATTGTATAAGAACCCTGATTGTTAGTTTCATTCGCTGTAAACATGCCCGAAGCGACTGCAACACCGTCTAAGTATGCTACCCACTTGCCTTGCTCATGATTACCACCAAAGTCACCTTCGTTTTTGAACAGGTTTGAAACAGAGAAACTAAACTCAGTCGCAGGTTTATCCAGTTTGATTGACACTTGCTCTGAAATACCCGCATCTCGGTCATACTGAATTTGCTGCTCAATGCCACCATTTCTGTGACCAGCTACGCCAAGGTATTTTCCGCTAATATCGAGAGTTGGGGTCTCTGTACCAAAAGAAGCGGTAATTGACTGGACTCCTGGCACTATTGACCAATCATCGCCATTAAACTCACCTAAATTGACTGTCCAACCAGCAGGATCATCGTTAGCATCAGGAGCGTTGTTGCCTTGCTCGAGTGTTACTGTGGACACTTCACTTAAATTACCGTCAGTATCTACAACTTGATAATCAAAAGAATCGTCTGTGGAAGTCTCAAATGAGCGAAGTTCCCAGTTGCCTCGTCCTTCAGTGCCAAACTCGACTGAGACAATTTTTGAGCCACTCATATCCAATTGGAAAGTATCTGAAGGGATGGTTATCTGTTCAAATATGTCATAGCCGTTATTTTCGGTATTACTTACTTTGTAAGTATGGTCAGTCTTAATACCGGAATCATCTTCGAGTGTTACTTTAACAATTGCGTAGGAGCGATTGTCATGGCCCACATCCAAGGTATCAAAGAAATAACCACCTAAGCCATCTAGCCCTACTTTAATGGAATCAGCAGGATGTTCGGACAGATCAATAGTGATTGTTTCACCTGCATTAATCCCATCGCCTTTACCCACAGACAGACCATGTCCAATATGATTCGCATCACCTCGGTACTGATACAGCTCCTTACTGCCTGTGACAGTAATTTTCTCCCCATTTTCTAAGGTAAGAATCCTTTCCTTGCTGTTGGCTCCTTCTTCACCCCAGTTGTAAAACTCTTGATTGGTTTCGTTTTCACCCAGGTCACCAACAGGATCTCTAGAGTCATCACTAATACCTAAACTGAAACCTTCAAAGCGAGAACCTGACTCAAAGTGGATCGCATCGGGGCTAAACTGGATACTCGAATCTGGTGTACCTTGCCCATCAAATAGGTCATTTTTATCCAGCGCTCTGAATTGACCATTGCCTAGATCCAAGTACAGAAGTCCCTCATCAGGTAGCTCGGTAATGACTACTTTAATTTCTTTACCAGCCGCATCGTCTTCAATATCGGAAATGTGGTCTTTAGCTTCATCGATATCATCAAATACAATTTGAGTCTTGCCAGTACTAGAAACAGTTGCTAAGAAATCTTCAGATTCAGGTGGATCGTTAACCGGAGTTACATTCAACGTTACTGTCGCTTCATCTTCAGCGCCATTTCCGTCAGTCACTTTGTATGTGAACGTAACCTCACCATTGTAGTCATTTGCTGGAGTAAAAGTGATAGTTCCGTTTTCATAATCGACGTCAAAGTCCTTGGCAACCGGTAAACCATCTTCATCCAGTGGTTGAGATATCGAAGTCAAGATGATGCTAAGGTCATCGCCATCGACATCAGTATCATTCGCCAATAATTCATCAAACGAGATTGTGATTGGAGTGTCTTCTTCTGTAACTAGATTCGGTTGATTTATACCAGTTACTTTAATGTTGTCTAGCAGTGCACCGTAGCTATCAGAAGTACCGGCACCGGCAAAGCTTAACTGGGTAGAGTTTGTATCAACATCAAACTCGGCAGTCACTGTGTACCAGCCATCTGCACTCGGTACAGTTGAAATACTTGCATCAACCCAAGCAGGAACGTCTGATAGTGTTCCGTCAGCATTAACGGTAATTTGCTCTCCGCCAAAGCTAAAGGTCATACTAGATGATTCGTCTCCATCTCTACGAGGATTAAAGTCGAACTCTACCTTTACACTATCTTGACCAGCGGTATCGATGCTCGTCGTGATCACCGTATTCTCATGAGCGTCTAGCTCAGCAATGTATTGACCATCAGAGGCTTTATTAACAACACTCTCGTGTTGTATCTCTAGACCATTATTTGCAGTCCAGTCTCCTAGCTGTTTACCATCAATAACAGTCCAACGACCTGTACTGGTCATGTTTTCGAATGACTCGGTAAACAACACAGTATGACTAGTTTGATTGTAGGTGTCATCATGTGCAGCAGGACCGTCATTGCTGCCCGTCACCGTGATGGTGATGGTCTTCGGTGCACTCTCCGCACCATCGTCATCTTTCGCAGTGTACGTGAACGTCACATCGCGGGATTCGCCATCACCCAGATCATCAAAGTCACTGCCCGGGTTGAAGCGGTAGCTCCCGTCCGAATTGAACGTCAGTGTGCCGTTACCTGTGCCCACATTCTCTTTCAGACTGTAGCCATTGCTGTCCACCGTGCCGTCCACGTCGCTCGCCGCCGGCACATTGCTGTTCAGTACCCTATTTTCTTCCGTTGTGCCCGTGCCATCTTTCGCCACTGGCACGTCATTGGTACCGGTAACAGTAATAGTCAAAGTAGTATCATCAGTCGCCCCCAAGTCATCAGTAACTGTGACAGGAACTTCAATTACCAATTCCTCGCCTTCGGCCAAGCGATCATATGATGACGCGTCGAATGTGTAGCTACCGTCACTGTTCAGAGTTAACCCCTCAACAGTTGACGTAGTTGTGAACACCAAAGATTCCCCTACTGGAAGATCAACGTCGGTAGCCGTTAAAGTGCCCGTGATAGTCTGATCTTCGAGTAAATCGCGCTCTTGTGGCTCTGCTACTGGCACATCATTGACCGGAGCAACATCAATATTAACTACCAGCGTGTCGGTACCGCCGTTTCCATCGTCGACTACGACAGTAAAACTATCTGGGCCGTTATAGTTTTCATTTGGCGTATAAGTCCAAGTACCATCGGGGTTAACAACTGCGGTGCCGTTGGAAGGGGCTGTAGTTTGAGAGAAGGTTAGGATGTCAATTGCATTTTGGTCAGTCGCAGTTAGCGTGCCACTGATCGCGATATCTTCGTCAGTAACTACCGAAATGCTCTCACCGAGAGGGTCGTCATTAATATCAACAAAAACAGGTTCGAACAGACGGAACTGCTCTAACAAAGATAGGCTTTGGGTTTGAGATAATCCTAAAGACTCAAAACCTTGGGTAGAAAACTCGGTACTGGCAATGGTTTCGGTGCCCACACGGGTAACTGAACCAGAAGCAGTCAAACTTGAGCTAATTTGCCCACCAGCAGCCGTTGCGAAATCGTCACCTAGCTGAGTAGGGTCTTGGCCATCTTCTAATGCAGCAATGATATCTTCAACTTCACCGGTAATATCTTCCGGAACGCCTTCCGCATCGACCAACTCTACTTGAAGTTGCTGCCCGTCGACAGCGGGATCTGTATTAGCTTGTACAATCACTTCACCCGGCCTAGGAGATTCACCTTCGGCCAGTACTCGTACCGTACCGTTTAGGTCGATAACAATAACTTGATTGCCGGCAAGATTACCCATTGCTACGAAAGTACCAAAACCCATAATTTTAAGTCCTTAATCCTTGGCTGCTGCTGTTAGCCTTATTTGTGGTGACAATTAATTGTCACCACTTAGATTTGTAATC
>NZ_JATABG010000248.1:0-5428 GCF_036533755.1 Vibrio sp. M260118
CGCCAATGCTGAGGCGTTATCCTATCCCATGAATGAGCTAAATCAGGCTGCAACTGTTCGTTTTCATCGATACTCGTCAAACCACTAAATACTTGCTGCACAATGTGAAGTTCAGAGCGGCGCAGTGGCAAGGTCGGGTTAAGAGTCGACAATGGGCGGTAGTATGGCAGCCTTACTACTTGTTGACCTTGTTGATGAACAATACCTAAATAGCTCTCAACAACTTGAGCGAGTTTCGCGGTATCTTGATCGAGGACTTTGAGAGCATGACCAATTTTGCCCTCTTCTAGATAACGGCGTGCTAAATTTTCGCTCACGTCCGCACGGCTACGTTTGAAAATCAATTGAGATAACTTTCCCCGCCCTGGAGCTGGGTGCCACTCTAACCAGCCCTCTTCTTCCATTTTATTAAGAACGATGCGCGCGTTGCGTCGTGTACAAAATAGAATTTCAGTGATGTCTTCCAATTGGACACCACAATCTTGTCCTTTGTAGTGCTCAAATAGCGTTTCAAACTGAACTCTCAGTCGTGGGCTGCTCATAAAGAGGAAATCTCATATAGATTTAGTTAACTGTAAGTTTCCTCGTTTGTCGTAAGACTATCAAGATAAATTAGAAATTATTGGATCTGGCATCCAACTTGGTCAGCTATGTGTTGAAGCTGCTCTTCAGAGTCGAGTTTTATTGACCACTTAGTCTCGCTCCCATTAGCGGCAATAACATTGGCACCTTTACCAATCAGTGAAATAGCATCAATCTGTGCTTGCATCGTCACCCTATGTTCACCATCGAGTTTAACCACGACCTCATGGGGCGTAACGATGATTTTTCCGCTTTTAAACTCTACAACCACAACGACAACCTATTTGTTCTTTTGGTGCTTAACTGCAATGGTGAGTCGGCTAGTACAGACCAGACGGCCGCGTTCATCAGTAATATTGATCTGCCAAACTTGAGTGGAAACCCCAAGATGAATGGGTTTTGCTGTACCGATTACCTCACCGCTACGCATTGAACGTACGTGGTTGGCATTGATATCGAGACCGACACAATAGCTTCCCTCTGGTACACAAAAATTGGCCGCGACGGAGCCTAAGGTTTCCGCAAGTACAACCGAGGCTCCACCATGAAGCATTCCTAATGGCTGATGGGTAAATGAACAGACTGGCATAGTGGCTGAGATATAGTCATCACCCAATTCGGTGTAGACGATTTTAAGATGCTCGATCAGCGTGTTCTGAGATGTTTTGTTGAGCGTATCAAGGTCGACCGCTTTTTTCCAAATTGTCATGTCACATTCCATAAGTGAATGGGATTACCAAGAATAGTAACCTAATGCTATGATGTATAAAGTTAAATTATATGTTTATTTGAAATGGAGACTTCAATGCACGCATGGTTTAAAGTCGCAACGCTTTCTGCTGCTATAGTCATGACGGCTTGCTCGTCCTCTCCCACTGGTCGCAACCAGTTACTGCTATTTTCTGATTCTGACATGAGTGCACTAGGCGCTCAATCTTTTGAGCAAATGAAGTCTAAACTTAAAGTCAGTGATGATCCTAAAATCAACGCCTATGTTCAGTGTGTCACAGACTCGATCACCAAACATGTCCCTAAACAGCCCGGTTTTGATGAATGGGAAGTCGTCGTGTTTGACAGTAAACAGGTCAACGCTTTTGCCCTCCCAGGAGGAAAAATCGGCATTTATACTGGGTTGCTTGATGTTGCAGTCAATCAAGATCAACTTGCCACCGTTATTGGTCATGAGATTGCCCATGTACTCGCTGATCATAGTAATGAACGTTTATCTCAATCTCAAATTGCCAATGCTGGCCTTCAGTTAACTAACATAGCGCTGAGCTCGTCGGAATACGCTCAATACCGCGGCGCGACTATGGCTGCATTGGGTTTAGGTGTTCAGTACGGAGTGCTTATGCCATACGGCAGAACACAGGAATCAGAGGCTGATATCGTTGGCTTAGAGCTAATGGCAAAATCCGGTTTCAATCCGAACCAAAGTGTCGACCTATGGAAAAACATGGCCCGCGCTGCAGGTGGTGCTCAACCACCCGAACTACTGTCGACGCACCCTTCTCATAGTACTCGTATTTCAGATCTCTCCGCTAAGATAAAAGTACTACCACCAGAAAGCGCAGCTACACCAAACTGTATGTAGAAACCGATATTATTTAGGGAGCGAGATGCTCCCTTCTAGGGTCTTGTGATCCTAATATCTAAGTACCGAGAATGAGTAGGGGTAATCTCAACAGTTCGTCACCCGTGCTAGCAAAGTACCAAATAATACCAATTAACCCAGAGACCAGGCCTAAATACCAAATTGTCGCAATCGTCTGTCCGTATCGATCGAGCGGCAACAGATGGCTATGATGTCGACCTCTCCACTCAATGACAATTTCCAACATACCCATAATCAACAAAAAGCCAAACAGTGTAAGTCCCAATGAATAGCTCAGTACTACCCCACCCGCAGCCGCAAGCGTACATAACACAATCCCTGCAACGCTGTTCATCGAAAAACTGATACTTTTTAGTACATGCCCTCCATCAAGGGGCAAGATAGGTAAAAGGTTAAACAAATTTAAAAAGGCGTTGAATACTGCAAGACCAGCAAAAAACATCTCACCAGTGACAAGATATGCAATGAGCAGTACCAGTGACAAAATTAACCCAAACATTGGCCCCATGATGGAGATAACTACATCTTGCCAACGAGTATTTATCTTTTCATCACTTAACGCTAAGCCTCCAAGGAATGGAACCAAATAGATGCCTTTGGTTTTCATACCAAAGTACTTCATTGCCTTTACGTGGCCATACTCGTGAAAAACCAAACAAGCGATCAATGCTAAAGCAAACTGAAAAGAAAAAAGCCATGAATATGCAGCTAGACTTGCCGAGGCCAATACCACTTTGATCAATTTGGCACTTTTTAACGCTTTCATTCCTAGTGATATAAGACCGATCAAGCTGAATCGACGTTCAGGTTCTGGCTTAGTAAATGGCGTTTGTTGCTCAATATCTTTGCTATTACGACTGCCTTGTTCAATGATTTGATCATTAACAAGGGCGGTAAACTCTAAAATAAACGGCTGCCAAGTTAACTGGGCTTCCAGTTTGCAAACTAGTTCATTGTCACCATTCATTAGCGTAAAGCTATGTTGAGAGCTTTCTCCTCGCTCTGAATCAGCATCAAGTTGCGATACGAGCTGATTGTTCCAATACAGTTGTTGCCAGCCTGCCATCGAGCCTTCAAGTCTAAGTGGCTTACCCAAAAACTCGATTGATAGTAATTCCAATGTCTAACCTATTAAATTGATATAACAACAAAGCGGATTATGCCAATTGATACTAATAAGGTAAAGAATCACAATTTAAAGTGACAGTGTAGCGCACTGTAATTAGCTGATAGGTAAAGGATAGTGGCCGAAATGTTGGCCCAGAGTCAGAATTAACCTATATGTTCGTTTGAAGCCGAATTATCCTTTATTTTTGATCGATAAAGTGGATAATAGCCGGCGTTATTAACACCTATAAAATGTGAGTCCATTATGTCTTCTGAAGCAACTATGCTAGAACGCTGCCAATCTAAGTGTGAACTATGTGCCGCTGATGCACCTTTAACGGCTTATGCTGTTCCTCCGCACAGCCATGTAACAGTAGATTACGGAATCATGGTTTGTGAAAAGTGTCTTAGCGAAATCGAAGATCCAAAAGACATCAACCACTGGCGTTGCCTAAACGACAGTATGTGGAGCCAAGTTCCACCAGTTCAAGTCACAGCATGGCGTCAACTTACTCGCCTAAACAGCGAAAGCTGGGCTCAAGATGCGCTCGACATGATGTACATGGAAGAAGAGCAATTGAACTGGGCGATGACAGGTATGTCTGCTGATGACAAACCATTCGATTGCAACGGCGTTGAACTGAAGAAAGGCGACGACGTTACTGTCATCAAAGACCTGCCAGTTAAAGGTACTAACCAAGTCATCAAGCAAGGTACCGTTATCCGTGGCATCAGCATTGGCGACGATCCTAAGCTTGTATCAGGTAAGGCGAACGGCGGCCAATCTATGTACGTTATCGCTGAATACTGCCGTAAGAAGTAATCTCAAGTTACTTTCGATAGATAGAACAAAGGCGCTCACTTGAGCGCCTTTGTTATTTGTGAGTGTTATCTACTCAATCCTACCCGCAACAGTTTGAACTCTCTCAAAGCTTCCTAAAGGCGTAACCCAAGCTACTACTGCATCGATGTCACTTAAGTTTCCTTCATAGGTAAATGTCCATTGGCCATTATTGGACCGCATTTGGTTGCGCTGAGTGGCAATAAAGTCGTGCTCTAGCTTTTTGCCACGGTTTTCGCCTGCTCTAACGGTTGTGGTTTGATTGTTAGTAATAAATACTATAGTCGCATCAAGAGTGCGTTGCTCTTCGTAACGTAACTCAAACGTGTTTTCTTTTCGTATTAGAGTCAGTTGCTTAGATTCAGGCTGCTGGTTCTCTGGTAGTTTTCGGTTAACCCAGTTAAAGAAGCCTCGCCACTCTTTATTATCGACAACAAAACCCGGGGTATAAACGCTACTCACAACGTCATAGGCGTGATACAAGCGTTGCAGCTGCGAAAACTCAGGCTTAGCGAATCTGTCACTCCATCCCAAATAATTCCAATAGTCGACGTGGTAAACGATTGGCACTATCTCTTTCCAAAGCCTGTCATCATTTTCAAAGGTTGAAATGTATTTATCAGCGGGTGGACAACTAGAGCACCCTTCAGATGTAAAGAGTTCAACGACTTGAGGAGGTTGACCAGAACTAACCCATAACTGCCCGGCAGAAACGGTGGAGACGACGGAGAGAGCTAACAGTGCATTCATTATTTTTATCCCTTGCTACAAACGCAAACTATTTGTTATGGGAATAATGACCGTAACATCGAGCAATTACTTTCGCTCAAACAAAAAACGCCGGCATATAGCCGGCGTTTCATTATTCATATTTATTCGAATTAACGGTAAAGACCGATATCTTTTTGCATGTGACCAGACAAATCACTCGCGTAATGAGCGCGTGGTTCGCTGTTGTCAGTGAAAAGAATATCCAATAAATGTGCAATCAATCCTTTGAATGAAACCGCGTACGATTTCTTATCCATAGAGATAGGAGCTTCGATATTACCAATTTGCATTGCTTGTGCCATGATTGCCTCTCTATAAATTTTGTAATTCGTTTTGATGGGGTAATATTAATCAATAATTTATGGCTCAAAAAATGACAAATTTTGGCAATTCAGATTAGTTTTTCTTATAAAACAACTCTTTTACAATTGACTTCGCAACATATTCGCATTTGATGAATTTATATCCATTACAAGCCATTTATGGCGCATGAATATTTTACATTGCCGTTT
>NZ_JATABG010000249.1:0-5420 GCF_036533755.1 Vibrio sp. M260118
TCAAGCTGGAAAGAGCGCGATCGCTTGTTCAACCTTCCACGTTCTAGTTGGGAAGATTATGATCCGAAGCTGATCTCTAAAGGTGGTGGCATTTTCTCACGCCGCGCTAAGTCGATTTCACTCACGCCTGAAATTCAAAAGATGCTTCATACTAAGAAGTCATCAGTAGCACCGAACGATCTCATTAAGATGATCCTTTCTATGGAAGTCGATCTTCTGTGGAACGGTGGTATCGGTACCTACGTCAAAGCTTCTAGTGAAACTCATACCGATGTGGGCGACCGCGCTAATGATGTACTTCGTATTGATGGCCGTGACTTAAAAGCAAAAGTGGTTGGCGAGGGTGGTAACTTGGGTATGACTCAGTTGGGTCGCATTGAATATGCACTGACTGGTGGACGAGTTAACACGGATTTCGTTGACAACGTGGGTGGGGTTGACTGTTCGGACAACGAAGTAAACATTAAGATCTTCCTTAATGGTCTTGTGACCAATGGCGATCTCACGGTCAAACAGCGCAACAAAATCCTTGAGTCGATGGAAGATGAAGTCGGCGAGATTGTTCTGGATGATGCTTACTGTCAGTCGGAGTCTATCTCTGTCACTGAACAGCAAGGTGTGTCATTAGTGAAAGAGCAAATTCGTTTTATCCACACTATGGAGAAAGCGGGTCATCTTGATCGAGCATTAGAGTATATTCCTGATGATGAAACCTTGATTGAGCGTGAAAAACAGGGCATGGCACTGACTCGTCCGGAACTGTCGGTTTTGGTTGCGTACGGTAAAATGGTGCTAAAAGAAGAGCTCGTGCATGAAGACATCGCTAAAGATGAGTTTCATGCGCAACAGTTGGTTAGCTATTTTCCAACAGAGTTACGCCGTAACTATTCTTCGCAAATGGATAGTCATCCGTTACGTGCCGAAATTATCGCGACAGCGCTGGCAAATCAAATGGTTAACGAGACGGGGTGTAACTTCGTTACTCGTCTGCAAGAAGAAACCGGTGCATGTGTTGTCGATATTGCCAACGCATACGCGGCAGCTCGTGAAATATTTGGATTAGGTAAAGTACTCGAAGATATTCGAGGTTTAGACAACGATGCATCGACTCAAGCTCAGTACGAAATGATTTTCTATGTGCGCCGAACGCTGCGTCGTCTCTCTCGTTGGTTACTACGAAACCGTACTGGTCGCCAATCAGTAAAAGATTTAATCGCACTTTACCAAGCGGATGTTAACACGATAAAAACTCATCTAGACGACATGCTTGTTCCTTCGGAAGTGGAAGAGCACAACGAGATGGCGAGAACCTGGATTGAACAGGGTGTTGAGGCCGATGTCGCGAATTACGTAGCTCGTTTGTCGAGTTTATACTCTGTACTGGATATATCCACAGTGTCTCGTGAGAAAGGTAAAACCGTCGAGCAAACAGCCAAGTTGTACTACAACCTTGGTGATCGATTGTCACTGCATTGGTTCTTGAAACAGATTAACGGCCAAGCGGTAGATAATAACTGGCAGGCGTTGGCTCGAGCTGCTTTCCGTGAAGATCTTGACTGGCAACAACGTCAGCTGACTGGTCAGGTGCTGAGTTGCAGCTGTTCACCAGAAGATCTTGATGTTATGAAGGCGCTTGAAGATTGGATCGAGACTAATGAAGTGTCATTGCACCGTTGGGAAAACATTCTCAACGAATTCAAGGTAGGCTCGGTTCATGAGTTCGCCAAATTCTCTGTCGCACTACGTGAACTAATGCTGCTAAACCTTAATTGCACTGCCAATGAGTAAACGTTTGCTATAATTCGTTGAATTATTCGGTAAAACCATTAATAATACAGCCCCGTTTACACGGGGCTTTTTTCTTTCGGAGGCACAATGCTTTACCGTCTAGCCAGAACTGGCTTTTTCCAACTCGATGCCGAGAAGGCACACGATCTTGCAATTCAAAATTTCAAGCGTTTTACTGGCACTCCACTTGATCTGTTTTATCGCCAACAACTTCCGCATCGTCCTGTCGAATGCATGGGCTTAACTTTCCGTAATCCAGTTGGCCTTGCCGCCGGTTTGGACAAAAACGGTGAATGTATCGAAGCGTTCGATGCCATGGGGTTTGGCTTTGTTGAAGTAGGTACGGTAACTCCGCGCCCGCAATCGGGCAATGATAAGCCACGTCTTTTCCGTCTTGTTGAAGCAGAAGGTATTATCAATCGCATGGGCTTCAATAACTTAGGCGTTGATAATCTCGTTGAAAATGTTAAGAAAGCGAAATATGACTGTGTTCTTGGCATCAATATTGGTAAGAACAAAGATACGCCAATTGAAAAAGGTGCTGAAGATTACTTGATCTGTATGGAGAAAGTATATGAGTACGCGGGCTACATTGCAGTAAACATCTCTTCGCCAAATACTCCGGGACTTCGTTCTCTTCAATATGGTGAAGCGTTAGACGAATTGCTTGCAGAGCTGAAAACCAAGCAAGCAGAACTTGCAGAGAAACATGGTAAGTATGTTCCTCTTGCACTGAAGATCGCTCCGGATCTTAGTGACGATGAGATCAAACAGATCTGCGAATCACTACTTAAAAATCGCATCGACGCTGTGATTGCAACCAACACAACTTTGGATCGTTCTATTGTCGAAGGCATGAAACATGCGAATGAAGCGGGTGGTCTAAGTGGTCGTCCGGTGCAAAATCGCAGTACTGAAGTAGTGCGCAGCCTTCATGAGCAACTAAAAGGCCAAATTCCAGTTATTGGTGTAGGCGGCGTTGATTCTTATGTCGCTGCAAAAGAGAAACTGATGGCGGGTGCAGAGTTAGTTCAAGTTTACTCTGGTTTTATCTACCACGGACCATCACTAGTTAAAGATATCGTTAAAAACCTATAGTCGCTTGCCAAAAGAGATTGCATTCTAGTGACATTGTCACATGAGGTTTCTCGAACCTAGCTAGACAGAAATCAAGAGGAAATGAGTTTTCATTTCCTCTTTTTTTTCGTCAACCAGCTAATAGAATCCAATATTGTTAGTAAAGGTAACTAAGCGTTTTACTTACTTCAAATCCAAATTCAGAGATGGAACGATGTTGAAACCTAGTGACAAATGGACATGGTACTATGATGACTCAGAGGGGCACTTAATGCTTGATCTGGGTGATGATATGGTTTTCAAAACCAATCTACCGCGTAAACTGATTGTTGAATGTGCAATTGGTGTCAATGAGTTCTCTGTTGATGATGCATCTTCTTACCAAACCTACAAAGAGCAAATCGCGCTGTTAGGTTTAAGTGAACCACGCCAGGCCGAGCTAGCACTCTATTGCGTCGCGGCGAAGCGCTTCCATAAACCTGTTCAGCCAAAAAGCTGGTTTTTTGATTGTTTGTCAGATGGACAGATCACGCCAGAAGAGGGTGACCTAATTCGCCTCAGCAATAACCTTAGTGATGGATTTTTTATTGTACTTGAGGTTGGCGAGTGTGCCAGCTTGTGCGCATCAGTCTCTTTAGAGGAATTTGAGCTAAATGGCTCTAAGTCGTTGCAGTTTGGCCAAGCGATAAAAGTAATGCATGACAGGCTTACTATCGCAAATCATCTTTTTCATGTTCAACCAATCGCTATGGTTGGCTAATTTCATTACTTTTCCTTCGTTTCATTTCCCGCCAGCGTGATGCTGGCTTTTTTTGTCTCTAGATTTCTACATTGGGGCCACTAGCTCGGTGCAAATGCATAGCTCTCATTTGTGAGATGTGTTCAAATTATCACCAAACAGAACGACTATTTTCCTGCTTTTTAGCCACGTCAGCGTAGTGGAAACCCACTAATATTCCCCATTTTACCTATTTTTGTAATTTAGTTTCATTAAATCCACCCTTTGGTATAGACCAAATTTAAGGGGAATAAGTATTCACTTCGCTTTTAGCCCTTATTACCACGCTTAAAACGATTGGTGTATTGCTCTGCGTTGAAATTGGGCAACAAAAACTGAAAGTGTTGAATTTTCGTCCATTTGGTAGGGAAGTTTGGCTAATTAACGGATTGCGCTAACGATAAGTGATTGAGTCGGGTATAATGCGTGGTCATTTTTTAAAGAATTAATACATCACTATGCATCAATATCTTGCGGTTACATCCAACGGTTTGGAAAACCTGTTGGTTGAAGAGTTAACTAAGCTAGGGATTAGCAATGCCAAACCTGTTCAAGCAGGGGTGCGTTTTAAAGCTTCGAATGAGCAAATTTATCGTTGCTGTCTATGGAGCCGCCTGGCATCGCGTTTTGTCCGTGTGCTTTCTGAGTTCACATGTAACGATGATATGGATTTGTACCTAGCTACATCTTCGGTGAACTGGGTGAACCAGTTCCATAGTTCAAAGAAATTTGTGGTTGATTTCAATGGTACCAATCGTGAAATTCGCAATAGCCAATATGGCGCGATGAAAGTTAAAGATGCAATAGTAGACGCATTCGAGAAAAAGAACCTGCCTAGACCATCGATCAGCAAAGATCATGCAGATCTTCGCATTCATGTTCGTTTGCATCGTGATAAAGCTATCTTAGGTGTTGATATGGTCGGCGGTGGTTTACATCAACGTGGATATCGTCCTGAGTCTGGTCGTGCGCCTCTCCGTGAGACATTAGCA
The DNA here is from genome assembly GCF_036533755.1 of Vibrio sp. M260118. Classification (NCBI taxonomy): domain Bacteria; kingdom Pseudomonadati; phylum Pseudomonadota; class Gammaproteobacteria; order Vibrionales; family Vibrionaceae; genus Vibrio; species Vibrio sp. M260118. The sequence continues at coordinate 4,636 of NZ_JATABG010000249.1, forward strand.
GCTGCAATAATTCTTCGTAGTGGTTGGACAGTTGATAAGCCGCTATTAGACCCTATGTGTGGTTCTGGTACGCTTCTGATTGAAGCTGCAATGATGGCGGCTAACATGGCCCCTGGGGTTAATCGTAAGCAGTGGGGCTTTGAGTCCCTTGAAGACTTTGACCCAGAACTTTGGGCAGAGGTAAAATCCGAGGCGAGCGTGCAAGCTAAGAGAGGCGTCAAGAAAGTTGACACTAAGTTCTTTGGCTTTGATAACGACGCTCGTGTGCTGAAAACGGCCAAAGATAACGCGCGTCGAGCGGGTGTTGAGCCATTAATTGAGTTTAACCTTGGTGATGCGGCGCAAATTAAGCGTCCAGCAGGCTTCGAATCGGGTGTTATCGTTTCTAACCCGCCTTACGGTGAGCGCTTAGGTACCCATCCTGGCCTAATTGCTTTGTACACAGCCTTTGGTGCACAGCTGAAATCAGAGTTTGGTGGTAGCCAAGCGTCTATTTTCTCTAGTTCTGATGAGCTGTTGAGCTGTTTGCGCATGCGTGCTGATAAGCAGTTCAAGTTGAATAATGGTGCGTTACCGTGTCACCAAAAGAATTACTCGATCAGTGACCGTCCATCAGATAGTAAAGGTGACAATGTCACTGATTCTCTAATTGCCCCGGACTTTTCGAACCGTTTAAAGAAGAATATCGCTAAAATTGGCAAGTGGGCACGCAAAGAAGAGTTGGATTGTTACCGGATCTATGACGCAGATCTACCTGAATACAATGTAGCCATAGACGTGTATTT
>NZ_JATABG010000250.1:0-5413 GCF_036533755.1 Vibrio sp. M260118
GTTGTAAGAGAACTCAGTAACATGGCCTAGCTCATAGCTGAACCCCGCGTCTAGTCGGCCAAGGTGGCTTCGTTCGGATTCATGCTCAGTGGCGTGATAACTGTGGCCATGATCGTGGTCATCGTGTCCGAGAGACATCTTGCTGTTTCCATAGTCATAACCAATTCTGCCATGGAAACCGAGTTCATGCGTGGCTTGGTAATCTATCCCAAGCCGAGCTCGTAGCTCATTGCCATCGGCGTAGCCACCCTGAGCATAGGCTCCGTATGCAAACAGTCCAAGATCATCATTAGGTTTGAAATATTTACCTGCACCCAATTGATAGAAATCGTGGGCGCCAGTTTCGCCTTCGGCATAAATGAAGTATCCGCTTTCATCCATCCAAACAGCTTCTACACCGTAGGCTTTATCAGTGTCACTGTGACCATGGTGTTCTTCATTGGCGACGTACACATCAATTTGGGAGCCATTGGAAATATCCACATTGCCATGAGCAAAGGCAAAAGGAGTAAATAGAGCCATCGAGATTATTGAAAGGCGAAGATTAAAACGTGTCATATGTTGTTCCTACAATTCGTTAAGTTGGGGCACCGTGTAGTGCCCCGATTGAGTTGTTATTTGGTGTTACCTTCACGGGTATCACGGTAAGGGTCAGCTGAATGCTTACGGTGCACAGAGCGAGGTTCTAAACCATGTGCTTTACGCATCTCATCCACGATTCTTTGCTTCTCACCCATGCCTTGTTTCATGCTTTCAGGCAGCGCTTCTGTAGGAACAATCAAGTCTCGGTCGAGTGGCCATTCTTTTAGTAGCTGAGGGTGGTAGCCTTCTGGGTAGTACAATGACTCATCAATCTCTAGGTCGCGGATCTCTTGTTCTTGAATATCTGCACGAGAGTTCTTAGGCATCGGTACGCGGAATACTTCACCGTCATTTAAGTTGAACTGAGGTGCGCGGTTGTTCGGGAAGTCAGGAATAATACCTTCACGAACCCATGCCTTGTCTGGTGTCACGTTTGCCACAATCATATCTGGCGCACCAAAGTGGTAAGGCCCTTTCCAGTGCTCTCGAACCTGAGCAACGGTTTCGTTGTTGTAGTAAGGGTCAAATTCCATATGCGTTGTCATAAACAGTCGAGGCTGTACTTGATTGGCTAACCAACCAGCGGCATAGCCAGAGGTATGGTGAGTATCAATCGTGTAACGTGTTAAGAAGGCTGGCACACCTTGAACAATGGACGATAAACCCACTAATTCAGTTTGTACTTCTGTCACGAATAGGTCACAGCCACTGCCGTATTTGATGTCTAGCTCTGTTGGTCGGCCGTCCCCTGTCCACACGAAACAAAGGCTTTCTTCATCATTGATTGTCCAATCTAGACGATAGGCTGATGCACCATCTTTTGCGTGCGAACGTCGCCAGTGAGACACTTGAACGCCATCAACGTCGTAAATTACTCCGCCATCGTCTTTGAAATCAAACTCGACGACTTCGATATCATTACCAGATGGGAATACATCAAACGCATCTTGGTGCCAAGAGAGCATCTGGAGCATGCCTTCAACCATATGGCGAGTACCATCTTCAGGGTTTCGACCTGACGGACCGTAAATGGTCAGGGGTTTTTCCCAGCGACCGTTCCAACCGCCGAACTGATACAGGTATGGCAGCGAACCAAAGTGGTCAACGTGCAGGTGAGTGATAAAGACTTTATCTAGCTCATTGAGTGCAACCCCAGCACCGATATAGTTGGCAATAGATGCTTCCCCCAAATCAAAGACAAAGTTATCGCCATTTCCAAGCTCGACATAGATTGAGGTGTTCGCTTGCCCTGGGCGAATCATTGGAGATGTCCCCATAAAGGTTGCTCGCATTTCGTTGTGCTGGAGTTCTTCTGTTCTAGGAAACCAGTTAGCCGCAGTCACCATGTGATCCATTGGCTCAATGCCGTCAAACATCAGGCCTTCTTTCCAAAGCTCTTCACCTGTTTGGATATCAGTTTTTAGGCCGCCTTGTAAGATGGCGTGGATCTCTTCTGGTGAAGAGTAGATTTTGCCACCTTGCTTAATCAAATCTTCGGTGCTTACATTTTGTTCATAGTTGAAATGCTTGTAGCCACTGAAGCTTGCTGAGTTTTCTGACTGGTAATGCTCGAATGGATTATTAGCGAAAGCGCTGCTAGACAATAAGATAGCGCCAGCAAGAGTAGTTAAAGTTCGACAATTTTTCATGCGTGAGTTCCTACATAAGTTAAAGGAAATCACTTCCATGTGTTGCTGTTATGGGCAATGAACTTTAGCAATTCACCCCTGCCCTGTTGATGAAGCTATTATGGGATAGTGAGGCGAGAGAATGGATAGAGGAGACTTTAGATGAAACATAAACTGAATTTATGTATTAGAGGGCTTCTGCGTTTGTGCAGGGTGAAAAATAAAAAAGCTCATCAATATTGATGAGCTTTTCGTTGTTAAGATAGGTGTCATACCAACCGAGAAAGGCGGCAAATCCCTTTGCCATTGTAGGACTCGGTGAGGTAGGCGTTTAGCTATTTTCACTTGTGGTTTTGTCTTGCCCCGTTTGTTTAATTTTTCGGTTGAACTCTCTGTCGGCTAGCTCTTGTTCGTCATACAGATCTTCCAGTACCACTTGATCCATTTCCATCACATCATAGAACTGATCTTTGCAGTAGTTTTCATCCCACTTTGGACGCATTTTATCGTCTTGAGCGATGCTATTAACGTGCTCAGCGGCAAAGTGCGTGTAGTGTTCAAACAGTTCTTCATCGGTGCCATTGGCAACCCATGATAGCTTTTTAAACCACATCGCCGATTGTTCTTCGCTGATATGGTCGTTTACTTTACAGACCGACATTGCCACTAGCGACTCAGTGTAGTTTTCATAGTGTGGCAGGGTATTGTGAACGTGTGCTCCACATGCCAGTACCAAGCCAGAGAATAGGGCGGTTGAGGCTGCGATTATTTTTTTCATAGTGATGTCTCTTGGTTTGGTTGTGTACACATCTGTTTTACGTGACCTTTGTGTTCCGCTTCATCAATCAACTGCTTACCCATTGCGATTCCTTCTTGATACATGTCGTGTTGCTCGCTGAACTGAAACTCTTGACCAAGAACCTCAGCGGACAGACCCTCAATGGTTTCACGCATCACAGCGGATTGTTTGTCCACATAAGTTTGCGTCATGGTGCCGTACTCGACGCAATATTGGTTGACAGTTTCGACTGCCGCGGCAGCCATGATGGCGTTGTCCTGACTAAAGAGTGTGTCGTGGTCATGTTGGGCTGCGTGAGCCGACATAGTGCCTAATGTACTGATGCCTATCAAAGCGGCGATAACTGAGTTCTTCATTGGGAATTTCCTACAATTCGTAATCTGGTAAGCCAGATGTAACTATCTGACGTTTGGTGTTTAAAGGTCTGCCGTCAAAGGTTAGTGATGGCTGCCAATGCGAGTGAGGCTAGAGCCATGATGGAAACGATGCGTGTACTGTTCATATGTAAGTTCCTATGGTTCGATTCAGGAAATCACATCCGTGTGGCTTGATTGGTAAGCTGAAAGTCTGTGACTCTCTCCGTGCTTGGTTTATGGGCCTATTATGCTTGTGCTCTGTAGAGAAATGTAGATAGCTGACTTGGGTTGAAACATAAATTCAGTTTATGTATTTCATGTTCAATGAGTGTGTCCCCCACATGACTTTGCTTTCCCATGATTAATTTAATGAATCATAGCCACGGCCACTCATACAGTTACGCATTAAGCTATCGCGCTCTTGTTGGTTGGCGTGCTTCGCGGCGTTCTGAGAGCCTGCTCCCGATAAGACACCGACTGTGGTACCAACTGCTGCACCTGTTTTGGCTGCGCTGCTTCCCGAGTTTCCAGAGACACTCCCCGCAATTGCCCCTGCGGCTGCACCACGTAACCCTCTTTTCACACCTTGCTCTACCGCACCACTTCCTTCGTGGTGGCCAACATTGTCGAGTAAGCTAAAGCACTGGGCATGATCTTGCTGAAACAAGTCGGGGTCGTAGCGAGACTCATCAAACACTAAAGTGTGGGCAGAGACATAAGTGGGAACTGCTGAAAACATAGCAACACTAATGGCAGCAGTGACATTAATGATTTTCTGGCGTAGGGAGTGGTTTTTCATCGTATTGGCCTCTTAGGAAACCGGCAACTCCTTTTGCCATTTAGGACTCGTTTGGGTTAAAAATCGTAAGACACACCAAGTGTCCAAATGCTGTCGTTCTCAACAATATGGTTTAGCGCGCTTGATGTTGAGAGTTCACCTTCATTAGTGTTGAAATATGTGTATTTAACGTAAGGTGTCCATTGGTCTATTGACGTAGAGAGAATCATTTCATGCTCGTTAGTGCGGTATGAATCTTGGCTAAAATAGAAGTCGCCACCGACATGCGTAAAACCTCCATTGGACCCGCCTCGATTTTCGTGGGTGTATTTGTAATCCAATGCCCATTGTCCTATATCCAGCCCAAAACCAGCGACTAGTTGATTGGTGTTAATCGCGGTATCACTGAGGTTCTCTAGAACTTGGCCTGAACGGTTGTATCCGTAACCTGTAAACAAATTGAGGTTTTCGGTTACCTGGAAGTCAACAATCGCTTCGATCAGCATCTCTTCACCGGATTCCCACTTGCCGAGTTCACCATAGAGATTTAAACCCCAGTCGTCAGACAATGAGAAGTAGTGACCGTAACCTGCCGCTAGCCAGCCTTGGTCGTCAAAACCTATATAGACTTGACCGTTTTTAGATGTGTCAATGAGTGCACCCGCTTCTGTGGCGTAAGTGCCTTCAGCAGCAGCGTTAGAGGCAATGTTTTGTTCAATATATACTTGCGTAGATGCGGCAAAAGTAGCACTGCTAACACACATTAATGATAGTGGTAGTAAGCGAAACAGTTTCATGATTTTCTCCAGTATTGTTTAACTGTTAACAAGTACTGGAGATTATTTATTAGCTATCGCTGGCAATAAACGAAGTGGACTTTAGATGTGGAATAATTGACATTTATGTATTGGCTTGGGGTAGAGATGCTTTTATGGCATTGCGTACTCTTATGTGCTGGTTGTCGTTGGCATAGCGTCTATGGTAGAGCATTCGGAACGTAAGGGGTTGCAATTCTAATGGGATAGTGTGGATATTGAGATCGAGCCTCGGTGCCAACAGATTTGCCAACGAGCGTGTAGATGAAGCAATGTAATCCGTAGTGCTTGCCAGCATGAGCATTGAAGAAATAGAGCTGGTTTCGATAGTGATTCTTCTTGGTTGTATGGGTTTGTCTGACAGGAAGTCGATGGTGTTCATCTCTGAACGCCTTACTTTTAGCGCAATGTGCTTTTCGTCGAAGTACTGTTCATAGCTTAAGGAATCAGTAATA
>NZ_JATABG010000251.1:0-5384 GCF_036533755.1 Vibrio sp. M260118
AGAAAGAGGTGCTCTACAATCGCATCTACGTTGAAAAACAATTGCCTGAGTTTGACTACGAGATAGATAAAGTCAGCTACGAAGATGGCGCTAAGGTTTACTTCAAGAATGGCGGATGGGTGATTGCCCGTTTCTCAGGAACCGAACCACTTTTGCGTATTTTTGCCGAAATGGCAGATAAAGAAACTGCAGAGAAGGTTGTACTGCAAGTGAAAGAGTTTTTACAACTCTAATTTGCTTGATTCACTACCCTATAGGTGGATGTATTTGCCCGGCCCTATAGCCGGGCTTTTTTTGCTCTATTCGTCAAATAAAGCCAGTTTCAAGTGTCAGCTTTGAAACGCCTCTCGCTGCGACACGGTTTCAAACCAACGAGCAATATTCGGGTAGTTATCTAGCACTTCAATCTGTAGACCATTAATAGCAAAGCCAATAAAAATGAATCCGGTAATGTCTACAATGGTGAAATCTTCCGTCGCAATATGCTGACTCGCTGCGAGCCTGTTATCCAACACTGGAAGAAATTCACTTACACGAGATTTAGATTCTTCTCCCCATGCCGCGACACAGTTTTCACGATCTTTGTATATCGCTGTGATATTGCGAAACGCTTGAAAAGCAGTGTACAAGCCTTGGAACTCCACCACACGATGCCACATTTCCACTTGGGCACGCTCTAGCGGATTGGAACCAAACAGGGCAAGGTTGTTGGTAAACATTTCATCAAAATAACGGCAGATGGCGACACTCTCACAAAGCGTTGTACCATCTTCAAGCTCTAACAGAGGCACTTTTCCGTTGACACTTTTCGATTTAAACTCATCAGCTAGGTTATCGCCTTCACGAACATTGAGCGCAACTCGCTCGACCTCTCCACCGATTTCCTTGAGAAAGATATTAACGCGCTTGCAGCTTGGCGTCATGGCGGTTTCGTACAGTTTCATTTCACTTCCTTGTTATCCTCTAATGGGATTATGTAGTTACCATCGATGCTCAGCCCAATAAAAGAGCAAGCCCAAATAAGTCACTGAATCATTCTAGAAAGCCAACACACCCTGAGTTTCGATTTTAACCGCGACTTGCTGACCGATAGATAGCGGCTCTGCAGAACTTGCCAGTAAACGATGGCCACTCGCATCAATCACGTAACGACAATGGTCACCCATAAACTGCTGTTCGAGCACCTTTACGCTACTCTCTTCAGCCGCACTAATCTGAACATGTTGTGGTCTAAGCAAAAGTTCACAACTCTCGCCAATTTGAATCTCATGCTGAGTAATGGCCTCTACTACACCTAAATCCGTTTCAAATTCAGACTGAGATGAACGTTTAGCCGTTAGGTAACTACCGCCACCTAAAAAGTCAGCAACAAACTTACTCGATGGCTGATAGTAAAGCTCACTGGCCGTGCCATATTGCTCAATCACACCATGATTCATCACCGCCATCTTGTCCGCAAAGGCAAACGCCTCTTCACGACTATGAGTGACGAAAATCGCCGTCACACCCTGCTTTTTGAAGATCTTACGGATCTCAGCGATCAACTCATGGCGAACTTGGGTATCAATATTAGAAAACGGCTCATCAAGCAGTAACAGATCAGGCTTATAAGCGAGGGAACGTGCAATGGCAACACGCTGCTGCTGACCACCAGAGAGTTGATGAGGATAGCGCTCGCCGTAACCATCTAAGTGAACCAGCTCAAGCATCTCATTGACTTTTTCCGATTGCTCAGCTTGTGGCAGTTTGCGCAGACCAAATGCAATATTTTCAGCCACAGTTAAGTGTGGGAACAGCGCGTAGTCTTGAAAGATCATACCAATATTCCGCTGCTCAGGAGGAAGCCAGTTCGCACCATCATCAATGGTCATACAGTTAAGACTCATTACTCCAGAGCTGAGCGGTAACAGGCCTGCAATCGCTTTAAGCAGGGTGGTTTTTCCGCAACCACTTGCGCCAAGCAAGCAGACAATCTCACCCTGTTCCACTTCCAGTGACAGAGCCTCTAGTACCGTGGTTTGTTCGTCATACTTACAGGTTAAGTCATTAATTGATAATGCACAGCTCATTAGTGGGAATGCTCCAGAGAACGGTTTACGATAACTAAAGGCACCAAGCCAACCAAGACCAACAATACAGCGGGAAGCGCAGCCAACTCTAAGTGTTCATCGGAGGCAAAGTTATATACATAAGTAGCTAATGTTTCAAAATTAAACGGACGCAGTAACAAAGCTGCATTGAGTTCCTTCATTGATTCAATAAATACCAGTAAGCCCGCAATTAATGCTCCACGGCGAACTAGCGGAAGATGCACCCGCCACAACATAGCGTTAGCACCGCAGCCCATGGTTCTTGATGCCATATCTAATGAAGGAGAGACTTTACTCAAGCTACTCTCAACACTGCCTATCGCGACAGCAGAAAAACGCACCACCATAGCAAAGATAATAGCAAACATAGAGCCTGAGAATATTAGCCCCGGCCTTCCCCACTCCATCGCTTTGGCAATATCGTTAACTAGGTGATCCATAAACAGAACAGGGACCATCACACCAATAGCGAGCACAGTTCCCGGAACGGCATAGCCCATTGAAGAGAGACGCATGAAAGCTAAGCTGCTGCGACCTGGATTAACTCGTTGACAGAAATTGACCACCAAGGCGACCAACACCGCTAACACTGCAGCGGTTAGCGAAACATAGAGGCTATTAAGTGCATACTGGCGAAACTCGACAGTCCAACTCTGAGCGAAGTACTTATAAGCGTAGATGATCAACTGCCCGAGTGGAAAGATAAACGCCACACAAACAAGCCCCCAGCACCAGAGCACCGCTGCCCATTTCTTCCAGCCGTTTAGCTCGTAGCGAAAATCTTCGCGGCTACTAAATTGGCTTTGAAATAGTTTCTGTTTGCGGCGACTGTAGCGCTCGGCACTAAGCAGTAAGATCACCACGACGAGCATAATCGCAGAGATCTTAGCTGCAGCCGTCAGACTAGAGTAACCAAGCCAAGTGTCATAGACCGCTGTTGTTAAAGTATTGACGGCAAAGTAGCTTACAGTACCAAAATCGCCAATAGTTTCCATTGCGACTAAGGATAAACCCACCGCGATTGATGGTCGAACCAACGGCAAGGAAATACGGCGAAAACTCTCAAGTGGTGAGCACTTCAACAGCCTTGCTGACTGAAGTAACGAGACATTCTGTTCCATAAATGCCGCGCGACAAAGAAGGTAGACATAAGGGTAGAAAACTAACGCTAAAACGATAATCGCACCAGTCAAGGTACGAATATCAGGGAACCAATAATCACCTGGCCCCCAACCCGTTAAATCACGAAGTAAGATCTGCACTGGCCCGGCAAAATCAAACCAGTCAGTAAAAATATACCCAACGATATAGCCCGGCATCGCTAGAGGGAGAACCAATGCCCATTGTAAAACGCGTTCACCCGGAATTCGGCACATGGCCATAATCCAAGCCGATGGTACTCCAAATACCAAAGACAGTGCCATAGTGCCTGCTACTAGCACTAAAGTATTGTATGCGTAGGTTGGCATCACCGTTGACATCAAATGAGCGAAAAGCTCATTGGTTTCACCAACAGCGGTGATAAATATCGCTAAGATCGGCAAAACCAGTAGTACAGCAAGCGCTCCACTACTGGTTTTCCATAAAGAGTTTTTTTCTTTCATCGCCTACATACAAGTGGGATCAATGCAAAATAAATGCGGTTGCAAATACATCTCATATCCCTTTAATAGTTTAGGGTATTTATACCCTTATAAACAAACAACCTCAAGCAACTCAACAAAAAGAGCGACTTGAGGCTGTGTTTGATACAGCAAGTCAATGACTCGCTATAAACTATTATAGGTCGAACTTAACTTCGTCTAGAAGTTTAATTGCCGCTTCATGGTGGTCAGCGATCTCATCTAAAGAAATAGTGTCTGGACGGAAGTCACCCCAAGACGCCACTAACTCAGAACGCTTAACACCATCTTTAACTGGGTATTCGTAATTCACTTCAGCGTACATACTTTGTGCTGTATCACCTGATAGGAATTCCATTAGCTTAACTGCATTCTCTTTGTTTGGAGAGTATTTAGCCATTGCCATACCAGAGATGTTTACGTGCGTACCCGTCGACTTCTGGTTAGGGAAGTTAATGTATACAGCATCTGCCCAGGCTTTTTGCTCTGCATCGTTAACCATCTTACCTAAGTAGTAGCTATTACCTAGAGAAACGTCACATAGACCTTCTTTGATTGCTTTAACTTGCGCGCGGTCGTTACCTTGAGGCTTACGAGCTAAGTTCGCTTTTACACCCTCTAGCCACTCTTTTGTTGCCGCTTCGCCTTCATGAGCGATCATCGCTGAAACTAAAGAAACGTTGTATGGGTGCTTACCGCTACGAGTACAGATTTTGCCTTTGAATTCAGGCTTAGCAAGATCAGCATATGTGAAATCTTCACCTAGGCGACCAACGCGGTCACGTGAAGAGTAAACGCTACGAGTACGTGTTGTTAGGGCAAACCACTCGTTGTTTGTATCTTGATACTGAGCCGGAATGTTGTTCTCAAGAACTTCGCTCTCAACCGCTTGAACTAGGTTTTTCTTAGTTAATTCAGATAGACGGCTAATATCCACAGTTAGGATTACATCAGCAGGGCTGTATTCACCCTCTTGAGCTAGCTTTTCTGCTAGACCTTTTTTCGCAAACTTAACGTTTACTTTAATGCCCGTCTCTTTTGTGAACTCATTGAACATTGGTTCCACTAGAAATGGTTGACGGTAAGAGTATACGTTCACTTCTTCTGCAGCGATTGCCGCTGTTGGTGCAATTGTCGCACAAGCTAATGCAGAAAGAGTCAGCAGTTTTTTCATCGGTTGAGTCCTTTAACGTAGTAATGATAACGTTTATCAGTTTCGTTATTATATTCATCAAAGTTTAGAAAACAACGGACAAAAACACAAAAACCCACTCATCAGAGCAGGTTTTTGTCATGTTTATTTGTAACTTTATGTTACTTCAAGTAGTCACTCACTTATTTAACTGTAACGAACTCTGGGTAAGCGCCTACGCCACAGTCATGCATATCCATACCTTCCATCTCTTCATCTTCAGTAACACGGATACCGATTGTCGCTTTAAGGATTGCCCATACCACTAAGCTAGCACCGAATACCCAAGCAAAGATTACTGCTGCACCAAGAAGCTGAGAACCAAATGATGCATCACCGTTGCTTAGTGGCACAACCATTAGGCCGAAGAAGCCACACACACCGTGTACAGAAATCGCACCAACTGGATCATCAATCTTAATCTTATCCAAGCCGATGATGCTGAATACGACTAGTGCACCTGAAACCGCACCTACGCTT
>NZ_JATABG010000252.1:0-5375 GCF_036533755.1 Vibrio sp. M260118
CACTGGGTACATCCAGTTTCCTGTAGGCATCGCTGATTTAAACTCATCACTCAAAATGAAGTTCATAAACTCGTCCGCGAGCTTTTGATTATTAGACGCCTTCACCTTAGCTGCAACTTCAACTTGCGTGTAGTGACCTTCAGAAAAATCTGCAGCGGCAAATTTATTATCGCTCTCGGCAATCAAATGGTAAGCAGGAGAAGTCGTGTACGATAGAACCAGATCCGATTCCCCCTCAAGGAACATTGAATAAGCTTCAGACCAACCTTTAGTTACCGTAACGGTTTTCTTAGCAAGATCTCGCCAAGCTTGAGTTGCGTCATCACCGTAAACCGACTTCATCCATAACATCAAACCTTGTCCTGGTGTTGAAGTGCGCGGGTCTTGGTAGATCACTTTCAGGTCATTGCGAGATTCCACCAGCTCTTGCAAACTTTTTGGCGGATTAGCTAACTTCTCTTTGTTGTACACGAACGCAAAGTAGCCAAAATCGTAAGGAACAAATGTCTTGTCGGCCCAACCATTTGGTAGAGTTACTTTGCTAGTATCAACGCTATGCTCAGCCAGTAAACCCGTCTTATTCGCTTCCGCCATCAGGTTATTATCAAGACCTAAGATGATGTCCGCCTTGCTGTTATCACCTTCGAGGCGCAGACGGTTAAGGATAGAAACACCATCATCGAGGGCTACAAAGTTAACATCACAGCCGCAATGTGCTTCAAACGCCTTTTCGACGACAGGACCTGGGCCCCAATCAGCGGCAAAAGAGTCATAGGTATAAACGGTTAGGCTGTTTTCTGCGGCAGTTGCTGAGAATGTCGCTAGAGTTGCTAACGCTATAGTGCTAATAGAAATGGTGCTTAGAGTGTTGTTCACTGCTCGCTCTCTCCTTGTTTGAGCGGCACAGGTTTGAGAAGCGGAGTTCAAGTCCAACTCAATTCCTACGCCAGCATTATCTGGTTCAGGTACACGGGTCCCAAGCTTTAGCTCGATCTCAGCCGACACTAACAATAAATTAGGTCAATAGCTCCCCGATGAGTAACGGTCGAATTGTAATATTAATAACTTCTAATATCTATCCCCTAAATAGTTGGAGTTGCAGCTAGGCGACAAGCAAATTCATCCCAATGAACATAGGGGTACTATTTGATTTGGGTGAATTTGAGTAGTCAACAACGCTACAGCTTCAAATATGACGGGGATCGTAACCCCAGCGAGGCACTAAACCTTGCTCAATTCCAAGATGATCAAGAATACGCGCGACCATAAAATCAACAAGATCTTCAATCGACTTGGGTTGATGATAAAAACCCGGCGCTGCAGGCATAATAGTTACCCCCATCTGAGAGAGCTTGTGCATGTTCTCTAGATGCAGAGTAGAAAATGGCGTCTCTCGTACCACAAGCAACAGTTGGCCACGTTCTTTCATCACAACGTCTGCGGCACGCTCAATTAGATTGTCAGACATACCGTGCGCTATCGCAGCGACACTTCCTGCCGAACAAGGACATACTACCATCTGTTTTGGTGCGGCAGATCCTGAAGCGACCGGAGAGAACCAGTCATCTTTGCCACATACGACCAACTTGTCTGGGTCGCAGTTTAAATGCTCAACTAAGGTTTTCTTTGCCAATTGAGGATTAGCAGGCAGTTTGAGGTCATGTTCAGTAGCCAGCACTACGCGCGCAGCAGATGACACTAGCAGATAAACTTGATAGTCAGCTGCAAGTAAGCACTCCAATAGGCGTAAGCCATAGGGAGCACCTGAAGCGCCAGTAAAGGCCAAAGTGATGGCTTTTTGTTGTTTAGTCATAATTAATTACGCTAACTTTGCTAAAAGCTTGTTGTGAATACCTTCAAAACCGCCATTGCTCATCACCAATATTTGGTCGCCCGGATTGGCGCTAGCAACAATTTGCTCGACCAACTCATCCACACTGGCTGAGGTTTGAGCAGGTTGCATGCACTGAGCAGCAATATCTTCAACCGACCAGTCGATGGAATCAGGTTGGTATAAGAAAACCTGATCGGCTTTTTGCAATGAAGCGGCCAGGGTATCTTTGTGCACACCTCGTTTCATGGTTGCGCTACGCGGTTCAAGTACAGCGATAATTTTACTATCGCCGACCTTGTTACGTAGTCCACCTAAGGTTAGTTCAATCGCAGTTGGGTGGTGAGCAAAATCATCGTAAACCGTCACGCCATTCACTTCACCTTTAAGCTCTAAACGGCGTTTAGTGTTAATAAACTTGGCCAAAGATTCACAAGCTAAGTCTGGAGTTACCCCCACGTGACGTGCTGCTGCAATCGCCATCAAGGCGTTATCAACATTGTGATCACCAACCAAGTCCCAATTTACAATACCAACTTGCTCACCTTGAAACAGGACTTTGAACTGCGAACCATCTATGGAGATTTTCTCTGCCTGCCAATCACCCTGCTCACCGCTAAATTGAGTTTCGCTCCAGCAACCTCGTTCAAGCACATCCGCTAATGCTCGGTCTTGTTTTGGCGCGAGAATACAGCCATTACCCGGTACAGTGCGCACAAGATGATGGAACTGGCGCTTTATCGCTTCAAGATCATCAAAAATATCTGCATGATCAAACTCTAGATTGTTCATGACTAAGGTACGCGGGTGGTAATGCACAAACTTAGAACGCTTATCGAAAAAAGCACTGTCATATTCATCGGCTTCGACAATAAAAAACATACTTTCGCCAAGACGAGCTGATACACCAAAATTACCCAGCACACCGCCAACGAGAAAGCCTGGCTTGTAACCACAATCTTCTAGAATCCAAGTTAACATGCTCGACGTTGTCGTTTTTCCATGAGTACCAGAAACGGCTAGAACCCAACGGTCATGCAGTAGAAACTCTTGCAACCACTGAGGGCCTGAAGTGTAACGAAGATTATTGTTCAGTACATATTCAACACATGGATTACCGCGGCTCATTGCATTACCAATCACAACCAAATCCGGAGCAGGGTTTAATTGAGAAGGATCGAAGCCTTCAATAATTTCAATACCTTGAGATTCTAGAAGGGTGCTCATTGGTGGATAGACATTCGCATCGCTTCCGGTGACTTTGTGCCCCAACTGGCGTGCTAATACCGCTGCGCCACCCATAAAAGTGCCACAGATGCCCAAAATATGAATATGCATAGAAATGCCTTGTTCCAAGCGAAAAACAATCACTCATTATGGCGACAATCAATCAAAAAGCGAACAACTTTAGGCAGTGATTGAGCAAGTGGCTAAGCTTTACTCACCATGACAATACGAAGCTATGAAAACTGTTGAAATTTTACTAAAAATTTTGAGATCTGAGACAGTTAGTTCATTACCAATAAAAAGATCTAACTTTTACACTGAAAGTTAGGGCAGTAACTCGAGTTCCGTCAGAGAACACTACTTCCCATCCCCCCTATCAATGAGTGATTATTTTAAAGGATAAACCATGTCTGGAATGCGCACCCTTGGCGAGTTCATTGTTGAAAAGCAAGCGGACTTCCCCCACGCTAGCGGTGATCTATCATCCCTACTCTCTTCTATTCGTCTTGCTGCAAAGATTGTGAACCGAGAAATCAATGCCGCTGGTTTAGGTGACATCACTGGTGCCGTTGGTACCGAGAACGTCCAAGGTGAAGACCAACAAAAGCTTGATCTATACGCCAACGAAAAGTTCAAAGCCGCGCTTGAAGCCCGAGATCAAGTGTGTGGTGTCGCGAGTGAAGAAGAAGATGAGGCCGTAGCGTTCAATAAAGAGTTGAACAAAAATGCCAAATACGTCGTGCTAATGGACCCACTTGATGGCTCATCAAATATCGATGTGAATGTCTCTGTTGGTACGATTTTCTCCATCTATCGTCGTGTATCTCCTATCGGCACGCCACCAACAGAAGAAGATTTTCTTCAACCAGGACACAAACAAGTTGCCGCTGGATACGTTATCTATGGCTCTTCAACCATGCTGGTTTACACGACAGGTAATGGTGTTAATGGCTTCACGTACGATCCTTCATTGGGCACCTTCTGTTTATCACATGAAAACATGATGATTCCAGAGGATGGTAAGATCTACTCGATCAACGAAGGTAATTACATTCGCTTCCCTATGGGTGTAAAGAAGTACATCAAGTACTGCCAAGAAAATGCCCCGAGTGAAGACCGTCCCTATACTTCACGCTACATTGGCTCTTTGGTTGCTGACTTCCACCGAAATCTACTTAAGGGTGGAATTTATCTCTACCCAAGCACCCAAAGCCACCCAAATGGTAAACTCCGCCTACTGTACGAATGTAACCCGATGGCTTACATCATTGAGCAAGCAGGTGGTGTCGCTTCTGATGGCGTGCAACGCATTATGGATATCAAACCCACAGAACTGCACCAACGTGTGCCATTCTTTGTTGGCTCAAAAAACATGGTCAAAAAAGTGGAAGAGTTTTTAGAACTCAACCGCGAAGAAAGCTGATTTAAGGCCAATCAGAATCAAAAAGAGTCGCTTCATCGCGACTCTTTTATCATCAAGCATCAAACCTAGCTACATTCCCGCTGTCGATTGTCGTCCCGAAATATAGTCTTGCTGGAAAAAGGGGTCAATTCGATCACAAATACCTGCATAGGGCTTACCCTTTACACCTAGCATATAGGCACTTTGCGAGCAGTAGTCAGCTCGACCTTGCTCGTAACCATTCGAATAAGCTAGGTAGAGTTCCTGATTAAATGATCCACTCTGGTCAAGCTTAGCTAGTTTGGTTTCAGATTGCTTTAGCAACCCTTGTTCAGCTCGCTGCCTGCCATAGTTGGACCAGTCGCTATCAACCCCGCTTAAAGGTGGCGGCTGTGAAGTACACCCCGCTAACAACAATGTGGCTAGAACTAATTTCAGCTTCATCTCACTCTCCTTTCGTTGCTCTAGAGCTAACCGCATAGAGCGTAGACTAAGTATTACACCTTCTGACACCAGTCGCCTGAAGAAATTAACGTATCCAATTTGTGATCTTGTTGATATATGTACAT
This sequence comes from Vibrio sp. M260118, assembly GCF_036533755.1. Classification (NCBI taxonomy): domain Bacteria; kingdom Pseudomonadati; phylum Pseudomonadota; class Gammaproteobacteria; order Vibrionales; family Vibrionaceae; genus Vibrio; species Vibrio sp. M260118. The sequence goes on from NZ_JATABG010000252.1 coordinate 5,030, forward strand.
CCAAGCTAAACCAAACGGAGTCTCTATTTGTTCTCTTCGATAATCAACTGGGACATCTTCTAGGATATCGAGCTGCTGTAGTGTACTGTCATCAACTTGATAAACCTCACCATAAATAGCACTATGTCCTTCTATTACGGCTGGGTAGCTACCAAGATCAAATAAACTATAAATAGGTGGTGTAGTGTGATTGCCAAGCAACTCAGACTGCGCCAACAAGTAATGATTGACTTGTCCATAGCGCAATGTTCCATATACAAAAACCAAATGTTGCATTGTAAACGCTCCTATCACGGCACTAATTAAACTCAAACTGGTATAGCAGATCGACAGCGCTACTCACCCC
>NZ_JATABG010000253.1:0-5352 GCF_036533755.1 Vibrio sp. M260118
CAATATAACCTGCTGGTATATCGAACATCACTTTATTTTGTTCAGAAGAAGCTAACGCAAATCTAAGGCCGCTCTTTTCTGCCTCAACCAGAGCAGATTCACTAACATCAAACTTAAATAGTTGTCTTTGTGTACAAATGTCGCTGCAAGTTTCGGCGGTCGGCGCTAAAGGTTTCAATGGAATTTTTTTGCCTTCGAGCTCAGCGTATCTATACTCGCTATAATTTTTGAAATACTTGACTTCCATAGCGATAAATGAGCTTGGTGTTGCTCCTTGAGCATATGGCGCTACATAGTTCAATGCAACCGTTGACTGAGTGAGCTGCGCACCTTTACTTACTTCAGCATCAGGAGAAAGTAATTTGCCCTCAACTAAGTAGTAATTTTGTTTGGTTTCAATTTGCGCTACAACATCACTAAAATCACTGCTTGAATCTAGCGTGGTGCAACCAACCATCAATGCAACCAGAGATACGACTAAACATTTTTTCATATCAATTCCCTAATTTAAATTTTTACCCTATATTACAACCATTTGGAGGTTATCAATAGAGCGTTACTCCACACATTAAATAATAAAAACGCTGGCCACTAGGACCAGCGTAATAACGTCATACAGTCGTGCTAGCGATTAGAAACCGTACTCTAGACCTACACGTACAACAAAGATTTCAGTGTTCTTACCGTCATCTTTAAGGTCACGTTGCGCTACACGTACATAAGGTACGAAACCATTGTGAACGTACATTAGCTGACCAGAAAGAATACTATCTTCATCGTTCTGTTTAACGCCCGCCTTTTCAGACTCCATATTCGCCGCGTAACCTAGCTTGAAGCCCCAAGGACCATTCCAGTACTGACCGATAATAGAGTAAGAAGCCTGCTCAGATTTCACGCCCGTAGTGTCTTTAGACTCACCCGCTTTGTACGCTGCCGCTAAACCAAAACCTGCTGGTAGTGACGCTTCAAAACCAACGATGTAACCAAAGGTGTCAGCGCTCACGTAAGGAGACGCTGCAGTAGCATATCCCTGACCAAATGTATATGAAGCACCATCAACAGTACAACCGCCAGCATCAAGACAGGTTGCCGTACCAGCAGCGACGGCATCAGATACTTTACGTTCATCTTCAGTTTCAATACCTGCGTGAATTGTGAAGCTATCACCTAGTTTGTAGTGAGCATTCGCGCCATAGAAGTAGTTATCTTTAACGCTAGACTCACCACGACCTGCTGCTAGAGCAAAACTAAAGCCGTTGTAATCTTTCGAGTCAAAGCGAGCCATGTCACCATGACGGTCGCGGTTGTACTTAACTGTTGAACCCCAGTCAAAGGCGGCACCTAGACCTGGGTTTGAGTATGGCCAGTCAATGATTTCGTACATTGGCGTCAACATACGACCAAAGCGAACTTTACCCCAATCTCCTTGAAGTCCTAGGAACGTATCACGGTTACCTAGTGTCGCACCATCACCGTTCTCACCCACATAACCAGACTCAATCTGCATAAATACGTTAAGGTCATCAAACATATCTTTGCTAGCACGGAAACCAATACGAGATTCGTTTTCGTAGTCGTAACCAGTACTCTTATCAGTTACAACACCAGTGCCCATATTCGTTTCATCGATATCGTAGTTAACAATAGAGATCGCTGCTACACCGTACGCTTCTACTTGAAAGTCGCTGTTTACACCAACTTGCTTAGCCATAGCGCCTGTTGAAGCTAGTGCTACTGCAGTACCAATTAGAGTACGCTTAAAAAATTTGTCCATGGAAAAAACTCCTAAAAATGGATATAGCTGTTTTATTTTTTCTCACCTTAAGTTGGCCGCCGAAGGGAGAAATCATTTCCTATGTGAAAGCCGCGAACTAATCATTAATGCTTGGCTTTCAATTTCCTGCATACACACTGTGTATCCATGCCTTTCAGACTAACTTCGCGACGAAAAACATCAACCAGAACTTAATTTTCATGTAAAAAAATATGACCTGCTACAAATTTTTATGATTCCAGTGATCCAGATCGACAATGGTAAAAATAGTAAGTTCAAAAAATATTAAACAAAATAAAATCAAACACTTAAATATAAACGCCATCTAAATAGATTTGAAGTGCGTCGCATAAATTTATCATTTTAGAAACATTTCCATCTAATAAGATCAGTGTCACAGAAGAGTGTTTCATAATATGAGGGTAGAAAACGATGATTTTATTTTCGACAAAAAAAAACCACCCTTAGGTGGTCTTTAGTTGAATTTAAGGTAGATTACATCAGAGAGATAAGCTCATCTTCAGTGCGTATTTCTACTCCTAATTCTTGTGCTTTAGCTAATTTTGAACCCGCATTTTCACCAGCAAATAGGATGTCAGTTTTCTTCGAAACACTACCAGTCACTTTTGCGCCTAACTCTTGCAGAGCCTCTTTTGCCTGGCTTCGCGTTAGTTTGGACAGAGATCCGGTCAATACTACTGTCTTACCTGCTAGTGGCTGAGGAGCATCCGCATCCTTCTCTTCAATGGCAGGCCAGTTGACTCCTTGCTCAATTAATTGCTCTATCACGGCTTGATTTTTCTCTTGCGCAAAAAAAGCCGTGATATGACTCGCAACAATACCACCAATATCTTGTACTTCGATCAGAGATTCATGGCTAGCAGCCATCACTGCATCCAATGTTTTGTAATGTGATGCTAAGTTAGCGGCCGTTGCTTCCCCTACTTCGCGGATACCTAATGAATATAGGAATCGAGCTAGGGTTGTATCCTTAGACTTATTAAGCGCATCAACGACATTTTGTGCCGATTTTGGCCCCATGCGGTCTAAAACGGTAATAATACCGGCGGATAACTTAAACAGATCCGCAGGAGTCTCTACCATTTCACGATCAACAAGCTGTTCAATCACCTTTTCACCTAAGCCATCAACATCCAGAGCCTTACGTGATACAAAGTGCTTCAACGCTTCTTTACGCTGAGCCTGACAAACCAGACCGCCACTACAGCGCGCTACCGCCTCACCCTCTACTCTCTCAACTTGAGATTTACATACTGGGCAAGCATCTGGGAAAACTATCTCGCGTGCGGAATCTGGACGGCGATCAGAGACTACTGACACGATTTGTGGAATTACGTCACCAGCTCGTCGAATAACGACAGTATCGCCAACCATTACTCCCAGACGTTCTATCTCATCAGCATTATGTAGCGTGGCATTACTTACCGTCACACCGCCAACGAAAACTGGTTCGAGTTTAGCCACTGGCGTAATCGCCCCGGTACGGCCAACTTGGAACTCAACATCATTAAGTACGGTAATCTCTTCCTGAGCCGGGAATTTATACGCGATCGCCCAACGAGGTGCACGAGCCACAAAGCCGAGTTGTTCTTGAAGCGCAATATCATCGACTTTAATCACGACACCGTCTATCTCATAAGCTAACGCTCCACGGCGCTCTAAAATGTCTTGATAGTACGCCTTCACTTCTTCTAAGCTGTTAACGCGCTTGGTTTCAGGGCACATAGGTAAACCCCAAGCTTTCAGCTGCAGGAAACGCTGATAATGGCTGCCCGACAACTGAGCCCCTTCAACCACGCCAACACTGTAGGCGTAAAAACTTAAAGGACGAGTTGCCGTAATGCGCGAATCAAGCTGACGCAAACTGCCTGCTGCCGCATTTCGTGGATTTACGAACACCTTCTCGCCCTTTTTGAGTGCTAGCTCGTTGAGCTTGTCAAAGCCTGCTTTAGGCATAAAGACTTCGCCGCGAACCTCGATACGCGCTGGCCAACCTTCACCTTGAAGCTTAAGCGGAATCGCTTTAATAGTCCGTACGTTCTCGGTAATGTTCTCACCCGTCGCACCATCACCACGCGTGGCCGCTTGAACAAGTACACCGTTTTCGTACAACAAACTTACTGCTAGGCCGTCAAGTTTAGGTTCACAACAAAACACATCAAACGTAGCACCGGGAATACGATCGCCCATGCGCTTGTGGAAACTTTCTAGCTCACCATCATCAAAGGCGTTATCAAGAGAAAGCATAGGAATCTCATGAGTCACCGAGCCAAAACCATCTAGCGGCGCTCCACCCACACGTTGACTGGGTGAATCAACTGAAATGAGTTCAGGGTGCTGAGACTCAAGTTCCATCAATTCACGCATCAATCGGTCATATTCAGCATCGGGAATTTCCGGGCTATCCTCTACGTAGTATTTCACTCCATGGTAATGAAGCGTTTGGCGCAATTGATTAAGCTTCTCTTGAATCTCTTTAGACATAACTAACTCTATTTCTGTTACTTATTTAATGCGTGAAAGTATACCCAAATGACCTTAAGATGCGAGGTTATGAGGATACTATTTTCTTGATTACTAGGACGCAGCTAAGCAGCGAAGTCGATACAAAAAATCCCCAAACCAGAGGCTTGAGGATTTAGATAGGAAGATGCCGCTAAGCAGTCTATTCTTTTCTACTTATGCTTTTTGCTCTGCTTTAAACGCTTGGATCTGTGCTCGGTAACTATCTAGGCGATTTGGCGTCATTAGGTTTCGTGCGTCATCAAGTACGTTCGCGCCTAAATCATCAGCGATCTGTTGAGCTGTTTTCAGCATTAACTTGAAGTTCTGTTCAGCATCACCAAAGCAAGGCATGGTCATAAAGAACGAAATCCCTTGCGTAGTAAATGATGCCGGATCGTCGTGCTCTAATGTTCCTGGCTTCATCATGTTCGCCACGCTAAATAGCACTTTACCTGTACCGGATAGGTCGGCATGGCGATGGAAGATATCCATTTCGCCGTAAATTAGGCCGTTTTGCTGCATACTATCAAACAGCTTAGTACCAACAAATGGCTCATCACCAGAGCAGTGAACATTCAGCACTATTACTTCTAGTGGCGCTTCTTGCCGCTCTTTAGTCTCTGGCGCTTGATCTGCTTTTACGTCAGATTCAGCGATTGATTCTAATGGTTGTGGTGAAACATCATCGATATCATCAACTTCGTCTAAAGACTTAGTCGAAAATGAAGGAACATCTAAGTCAACGTCATCTTTATCATCTTTAGAGTCAATGGCTTCGGCTTCAGGGGCTTGATAGCTATCGATCAATGGATCAGCAATCACTTCATCGCGAGCTACAAACTCAGGCTCTTTGCGTTCTTTCTTGATGATTTCAAAATCATCTTCAGGGGCAAAGGCACACTCTGGTACAGCGTCAGAATCTTGGTTATCGATATCTAACTTACCAATTGGCTTACTACCAAACTTAGCTTTACCTTCTTTTTTACTCGTCCATAAACCGTGAAACAGCAAAGCGGCAATCGCAAGTGCCCCAACAATTATGAGTACAAATC
>NZ_JATABG010000254.1:0-5337 GCF_036533755.1 Vibrio sp. M260118
TATCTACACTCGGCTTCTTTCAATACATTGGACCAAGCTTAATGTTTTTACTTGCCGTACTTGTCTATGGCGAAGCTTTCACACTAGATAAAGCCATTACCTTCGCCTTCATTTGGGGAGCCTTGATTGTGTTCAGTTTTGATGGTCTAACTAATAACAGGCAATCGAAAAAAGCCTTGAACGCGCACTGATCGTTTTTTACAAGACAAATCGCTTACCCACATATAAGCTTGATGACATAGTCATCAAGCTTTTTTTGTTTTATGGATAAGGTCAATTACCACAGTACGGAAAATAAAGAGCTCAGCCTGATTGAAGCGAACTATCAATCGTTCGCTTTTTCGCGCCACTATCATCTTGATTTTCATATTGGTCTTATAACGGGTGGACAGCAAAAATTTCACTATCAAGGTGCAAGCCATCATGTGGGTAAAGGCCAGTTAGTCATCATGCCCCCTGATGAACTGCATGATGGTAAATCCTTATTAGAGTCTGGTTATCAAACCCGCGTGTTTTCACTCGACCCAACATGGTTCAGTGATCTTGCTCAGCTCAAACAGCCCAGTAACTCACTGCACTTCAAGCAGCTCATTATTTCCGATCACAAAGTGTTCAAACCCCTTTCTCAGCTACACCAGTTGCTGGCGAGTAATAACGTCTGTCAACTGGCGAAAGACTGCTTACCTTATGAAGGGTTTGAACGCTTGTTTAGTCATTACGGCAGTTTAGAGCAAAAACATGCTGTCCCATTAGGCAATCAATCCATAGCAACACTGAAAGAGTACCTATTGGATAATCTCGATCAGCCCGTTCGGTTGGAGCAACTATCACAGTTGTGTGACTTGAGCCCAACTCAATTTCAACGCCATTTTAAGGCTAAAGTCGGCTTAACTCCCTATGCATGGTTAAGTCGCCTGAGAATGGAGCAAGGGATGAAACTACTTAAATCAGGAGTTAGCGGTACTGAAGTAGCACACCAAGTAGGATTTTATGATCAAGCCCATTTTAGCAAAGCCTTTAAAGCGACTTACGGTGTCAACCCTTCCAAAATCAGCTAGTGTCAGTTTTTTACAATCTTTTAAAGGCCATTCCTAGCACACTAAACCCATCTAAAATTATCCAATATTGTCCTATGAACGAAATAACCATCCTCTCCACATTGGCCGTGGTTCACTTTGTTGCACTTATGAGCCCTGGTCCTGATTTTGCCCTAGTGGTACAAAACGCCACGCGTTACGGACGCCAGACTGGGCTTTATATTGCCTTAGGTCTTTCATGTGGCATTTTACTTCACTCAGTTCTTAGTCTCACTGGCATTAGCTATTTGGTTCACCAACAACCGACTCTGTTTGCTGCGCTGCAATTGGCTGGCGGAAGTTATTTGTTCTATTTGGGATTCGGCGCACTCAAAGCGAGTTGGTCTAGGTTCAGCCGTCGAAGCGTAGACGAAGAAACACCAAAGCAAGCTGGTCTGCTGCTCAACAATAAACGGGACGCTTTCTCGCGCGGTTTTGCGACCAATATTCTCAACCCCAAAGCTTTGGTATTTTTTGTCAGCTTAATGTCGAGCCTAGTACCAGCAAGCATGTCTCTGACTGGCAAAGGGATCGCACTCGTCATTTTGTGGAGCATCTCGTTGCTGTGGTTTTCATTCCTAGCCTGGGCACTGTCAACTCAACGTATGCAACGCAAAATCAAAGCGATGGCGCACTACGTCGACGGCTTATGTGGCATCTTGTTTACCGTGATTGGCCTCGGTATTTTGTGGCAATCAATCAATGCAATTGCGACTCAACTTTAGGAGCTGCTGATCCGAGTTAACACCTAGTTTCATTCGAGCCAATTTTATCCAATTTAGTATTCCTGTCGGTAAATAGGGCAGATCGGCTCACCTGCTTGTGCGAGATCTCTCACAAGCAAGTGAGTAAATATAGCTTTTTAACTGATAAAAATGTAACCAATCACAGCTAAGCCATTGTTAAAAATGAACTTGTATAAAACACGAACGAATTTTTATGTAGAAATCGCTTTGAGCCATATTGCTGAAAAAAGTTATCCGCGTAATATGAATTGTGTCGGAAGGATTCTGACACGGAACAGGAAATTACCACGGATTAGGTATTCTTCAGGAAGAAGATACGGTTGCTTAGGATGAGTAATCGGCACGGATAGCAAATTGGACATTGAACGGACGCAATAGTAACTAGGATGGTTGCTACTAGGGATGGGAAATGGACACCTCTGGACGAGGAAAGGACTTATCATCAGGACGATGAAAAGGACACCGCTCAAGGAACAAGCGAAGATGAGCTAACGAGGATTGTTAGCGGACCAGGATAGGGTCAAGGACACCGCTAGGATGGCGAGTAAAGGACTAAGCTGAAGGATGTCAGCGTACTATCAAGGAATAGATGCATGGAGCACTTTTAGTAGCCGGATTGCTGCGAGTAAGACTATAACCCCGATGGGCTCACGCCCTCGGGGTTTTTCTTTGTGTAAGATCCTAGATTCTAGTTCCTAGAGAGTTTGTTTTACCATCTCATATCTAGGAACTAGGAACTCGCTTTCTCGTGACTTTTTATAGCTTCTCTAATTTAGCGTAGGCGGTGACTAACCACTTAATCCCTTCACCGTTAAACGCCACTTGAACTCGGCTTTGTGGGCCGCTGCCTTCAAAGTTGATGATGGTACCTTCACCAAACTTAGGATGCATAACTCTAGCGCCTAAACTAAATCCAGTTTCGTTAAAGCTCTCTTTTACTACTGTTTGACTAAAGCGACCTGAGCTTGCTGGGCGGCTAACCTGAGCTTTCATCCGCACTTCATCTAGGCAAGTCTCTGGTAACTCACGAATAAAACGTGACGGCTTATGATACTTATCTTGACCATATAGACGACGCATTTCAGCATAAGTGATATAGAGCTTCTCCATCGCTCGAGTCATGCCCACGTAGCAAAGGCGGCGCTCCTCTTCCAAGCGTCCGGCCTCTTCTGCAGACATTTGACTTGGGAACATTCCCTCTTCGACACCGACCATAAACACCAACGGGAACTCAAGACCTTTCGCACTGTGCAAAGTCATCAATTGCACCGCATCTTCAAACTCATCAGCTTGCCCCTCGCCTGCTTCAAGCGCAGCGTGAGTCAAGAAAGCGGTTAGCAGCGTCATTTCCTCTGCCTCTTCTGGCTTTTCAAACTGACGTGTCGCGGTAACTAGCTCTTCCAAGTTCTCAATACGCGCTTTAGATTTCTCGCCTTTCTCTTGCTCATACATAGCAAATAGGCCCGAGTATTTAATCACATGGTCGGTTTGCTCATGCAGCGAAAGCTCATTGGTGTCATCTTCCAAAGCATTAATTAACTCGACAAAGCGACCTAAAGCACCCGCTGCACGCCCTGCCAAGACTTTCTCATCAATCAAAGCGACACTTGCATCCCACATGGTGCAACCGCGATCGCGAGCAGCGAGGCGGATAGTTTCTAACGTTTTATCTCCTAACCCACGTGTTGGCGTGTTCACTACACGTTCAAACGCAGCGTCATCGTTGCGGTTTGCCATCAAGCGCAAATAGCTAAGCGCATCTCGAATCTCCTGACGCTCGAAGAATCGCATCCCGCCGTAAATACGGTAAGGTAACCCAGCCTGAATCAAGGCTTCTTCAAGTACACGCGATTGGGCGTTGTTACGATAAAGCATCGCCGCATCATTCAGTGCTCCCCCCTTCTCTTGCCACTCTTTGATCTTATTGACCGCAAAGCGCGCTTCATCAAGCTCGTTATAAGCGGAGTAGACAGAGATAGGCTCACCTTCAGCACCTTCTGTCCACAGCTCCTTACCCATACGCTCAGTGTTGTTGGCGATCAAGGCATTTGACGCTTCTAGAATGGTTTTGGTTGAGCGGTAATTTTGCTCAAGACGGATAGTATTGACGCTTGGGAACTCGCGAGTAAACTTCTCGATGTTTTCGATTTTAGCCCCACGCCAACCATAGATAGACTGGTCATCGTCACCCACAATCATCACATGTGAATCAGGACCTGCCATCATACGTAGCCAAGCGTATTGAATGTTGTTGGTATCCTGAAACTCATCCACCAAGATATGTTTAAAGCGCGCCTGATAGTGCTCACGGACAAACTTATTGTCACGCAGTAGCTCATGGGCACGAAGTAGGATCTCAGCAAAATCGACTAAGCCAGCACGGTCACACGCTTCTTGATAAGCGGTATAGAGCTGAAGGTAGGTTTTAGTCACCGGGTCATGGTAGGCATCGATATGGTTCGGGCGCAGACCTTCATCTTTCTTGCCATTAATCCACCAACTTACCTGACGAGCAGGCCACTGTTTCTCATCGAGGTTTTGCGCCTTAATCAAACGACGCAGTAAGCGCTGCTGATCATCGGTATCAATGATCTGGAAATCTTCTGGCAGCTTAGCATCTAAGTAGTGAGCACGAAGAATACGATGACAAATACCGTGGAAGGTTCCATTCCACATTCCCGATGCGCTACCCATCATTAACTCTTCAATACGACCTCGCATCTCTGCCGCCGCCTTATTAGTAAAGGTCACCGACATAATAGAGAACGGCGAGGCTTGCTCAACTGACATTAGCCAAGCAATGCGATGCACGAGTACGCGAGTTTTACCACTTCCTGCGCCTGCCAAGACGAGTAAGTTTTCAAGTGGGGCGGCAACGGCTTCACGCTGCTTGTCATTTAGACCGTCGAGAAGTAATGAAGGATCCATTGGGTGCTCAGCTACTGGTTATCTATACATGAAAAATGATTATAACCTAAACAGCCCCAGCATTTCAGAACAAAAACAAGAAAAAATCACGCAACAAAAACAAATATAAATCAGACACTTAAACAAAAATCACAAATAGTTAAGTGGTTATAGATATTTTTTTGAAAGTTTTTTCACCCACTTTCTATCTTGTTTAATAAGCAAGTTACAGGAAAAACGACCGTCACTTGCCCACATAAAGTAAAGGAATCAAATCTGAGGAAATAACGATGAAAAAGTCTAATCTTGCTGTTACTACTGCTATTACTGGTTTAATCGCTCTTGGTGGCACTATGCTAACTGCGGCCCCTGCAGTGGCAGCAGAAAAAGAAAAATGCTACGGAGTAGCGAAAGCAGGCAAAAATGACTGTGCAACAAAAACTAGCTCTTGTGCAGGTACATCAAAAGAAGATAACCAATCAGATGCTTTCGTAGTCGTGCCAAAAGGCCTATGCGGCAAGCTAACAGGCGGTAGCACTCAATCTTCATAATAGAATTTTTAGGCGGCAACAGGCTCAACTGGCCGTCTTAACTCTACCGTTCATATC
>NZ_JATABG010000255.1:0-5264 GCF_036533755.1 Vibrio sp. M260118
GATTTTTGCTGACTTGCGAGCTTTTTAAAGTCGATATTATTGAGACTGTCCATAGCGAATAAGTTCTAATATTGTATGGCCTTAATTAGATCATATTTTTACTTAGATTGGTATTACTTGCATGTACGGTTTCCCAGTTTAAAGTCGCTAAGGTCGATAAGCATGGTCTGAGTTTCCCAACTCTGATAGTACGATAACTTCCCCTATTGGTGTGGAACGAGTTGATATATGAGCGTTGCCGTTGATGTAGACCCTGTGAAAACGTCCCTTAAGTGCTTTCAGCATAAGATTGGTTCGGCAACGAGGAGTAAGGAGAGTGTGTTTGCGTGCACCAGATGAAGGTGTGTTTCCTTTTCTGTTACGAGTCTTTGAGTTGAGCTATTATGTGCTAATCACTACTCTTCTCCTCAATCCATCAGGGATATTTGACCTAGGTAAACTCAACAAGTTGATTTTTCTCTTTGAATAGCAAATTAAAGTGACTCCTGTAACTTTTTTAATTCAAAACTTTGTTTGATATAAGAGTCATGAATTTTTGTCGATTATTTGTCACTGGACGTTACAATAAGAGCCAGAAATTTATCTAGGGGGAGTTATGGGTCAACTTTCTATTCTCGGTTTTATCGCAATTGGCGGTGCTTTTGGTGCATGCTCTCGCTATCTTGTTTCTGAGCTTTGTGTTGCGCTACTTGGACGCGGATTTCCATATGGTACGCTGACCGTTAACGTGGTTGGTTCCTTCATTATGGGTTTGCTTATTGCGGCTTTTGAAAATGAGATGTTAGCTACCGAGCCGTGGCGTCAAATAATCGGGTTAGGTTTTCTTGGTGCATTGACCACCTTTTCTACATTCTCAATGGATAACGTACTTCTAATGCAGCAGGGAGCGTTTTTTAAAATGGGCGTGAATGTGTTGTTGAATGTCTTTTTGAGCATTTCTGCTGCTTGGATAGGGTTTCAAATACTCATTAAGAGCTAATGTTGGTGAAAATTTAGCTAATTATTGTTTATCACGGCTTGGTTTACCCAAGCCGTTTTTATATACTGCAATCACTTGTCGGAGTGCCATATGGCTGAGACCGTTTATTCGGGATCCGTTGAACCTGATCAGATTAATATCTGCGAAGGGAACAAGAGAAGATATCTATGCCAGTGTTCAATCTGGTTTATCTATCAAGTAATCGAATGTTGTCGTAATCCGTTAGTAGAAACTAATTAGGTACAATTCGATTCCTCTTGTCGCATCTTTCCGTCAAGCATTTTTATCCCGTTACTTTTTATCTAAGAATAACAAAGCAAGGAAAAATGCTATGTCGAGTCGCAAGCAAGCGAGACTGGAAGCAAAACAGTTCATTGATACACTCTCGGTACAACCGTACCCGAATTCAAGAAAAGTCTACGTAAAGGGCTCACGTCCCGATATTCGCGTGCCAATGCGTGAAATATCACTCGCTGATAGTCTCATCGGAGGCACAAAAGAAGCGCCTATTTTTGAGCCTAATGAGCCAGTACGCGTATACGATACCTCGGGTGTATACACAGATCCAGAACACACCATAGACCTCCACAACGGCTTACCTAAGCTGAGAGAAGGGTGGATTGAAGAGCGCGCTGATACTGAACTACTTGATGAAGTAAGCTCGGTGTATACCAAACAGCGCTTAGAAGATGAAACGCTAGACGATCTTCGTTACGGCAATCTACCGCGTATTAGGCGTGCTAGAAGTGGGCAGTGTGTGACTCAACTGCACTATGCTCGCAAAGGCATTATTACTCCAGAAATGGAATACATCGCCCTACGTGAAAATATGGGTCGTGCCAAGTACCGAGATGAAGTGCTGAATCAACAGCATCCGGGGCAAAGCTTCGGAGCGAATCTTCCAAAAGATATTACCGCCGAGTTTGTGCGTAAAGAAGTCGCTGAAGGCCGCGCGATTATCCCTTCTAATATCAATCACCCAGAATCCGAACCAATGATCATTGGCCGCAACTTTTTGGTCAAAGTGAACGCCAACATCGGTAACTCATCGGTTACTTCTTCGATTGAAGAAGAAGTAGAGAAGTTAGTATGGGCAACGCGCTGGGGTGGAGATACCGTTATGGATCTCTCTACTGGGCGTAATATTCATGAAACTCGCGAGTGGATTCTGCGTAACAGTCCGGTTCCGATCGGTACCGTACCTATGTACCAAGCGCTTGAGAAAGTGAATGGTGTTGCAGAAAACCTTAACTGGGAAGTGATGCGCGATACTCTGATCGAGCAAGCAGAGCAGGGCGTTGACTACTTCACTATCCATGCCGGTTTACTACTTCGTTATGTGCCAATGACTGCAAAACGCGTTACTGGCATCGTCTCTCGTGGTGGTTCTATCATTGCGAAATGGTGTTTAGCGCATCACCAAGAAAGCTTCTTATATACCCACTTCCGAGAGATCTGTGAAATCTGTGCTAAGTATGATGTGGCTCTTTCTCTGGGTGATGGTCTGCGTCCTGGTTCGGTTGCCGATGCTAACGACGAAGCGCAATTTGCAGAGCTTCGTACTCTTGGCGAATTGACCAAGGTTGCGTGGGAATACGACGTACAGGTGATTATCGAAGGTCCTGGTCATGTTCCAATGCATATGATCAAAGAGAACATGGAAGAGCAGTTAGAGCACTGTCATGAGGCTCCTTTCTATACCCTTGGTCCATTGACGACAGACGTCGCTCCCGGTTACGACCATATTACTTCAGGCATCGGCGCTGCCATGATTGGTTGGTATGGTTGTGCAATGCTTTGCTACGTAACGCCTAAAGAGCATCTTGGTTTACCAAACAAAGAAGACGTGAAAGTAGGCATGATCACTTACAAGCTTGCTGCGCACGCCGCTGATTTGGCGAAGGGACACCCTGGTGCACAAGTTCGTGATAATGCGCTTTCTAAAGCTCGCTTCGAGTTCCGTTGGGAAGACCAATTTAACTTGTCGCTCGACCCAGATACTGCTCGCGCTTTCCATGATGAAACCTTGCCTCAAGAGTCCGGCAAAGTTGCTCACTTCTGTTCGATGTGTGGACCAAAGTTCTGCTCGATGAAGATCTCGCAAGAGGTGCGAGAGTACGCGAAAGACACTGAGCAAGTTGCTGCGGACCAAGCTATCTCGATTAAAATGCTAGATGATCCTCTTGAAGGGATGCGTCAGAAATCGCAAGAATTTAGAGAGTCAGGTTCCGAGCTATACCACCCAGCAGCACATGCCGAGGTAAGTGACTAATGAGCAAAGTCCTTATTCCGTCATCATTGATTGAACTGACTGGTTTAGTTCAGCAATGTTTGTTGTTGGCGAAAGAACAGGGTTTTAGCATCGAAGACATTGGGTTGGGTGTGAGCCCAACTCAATCTATTCAGCTTGTTCGCGACCAACAGACCACACGCATAACGACAGATCTTATTGATGGTTATGATTCTGAGCATGAGAGTTCATTTGTGCTCTATTACCGCTCTGCTTTATCGGTAGAAGCGTGTGCTAAGCAACCGTCGAAAGCGATTTATATTGGCATTGCTGATACGCAGGTATCCGATGAAAAGGAGAAAGTGCTTCAGTTTGATATCTGGCGTCACCCAATTAACAACGAAGTGAGAGCGCTTTCCATTGAGTCCAAATTCAACGCAATGTTCGATCCCGAACATCACCTTGCTTGGATAGTAACGCTGACAGCACTCGATTTTCCTATTGAAGATGCGTTAACACTTGCTCGAGGAATGCTAACTCTACAAGCGAATGTTTCACGTGAAACACTGTTGAATGACAACATTGACGAGGTTCAATCAACTCAGTGGGCTGACCAATTTGATGATTTCCCCACACCTGTACTGGAGGATAACCGACTAGGTATTCAAGTTGGTTGGTCTGCACAAGGCGAGAGCGTTAGCTTTCCAACTCTAACTAAGCAAAGTCTAGGGCTCTATCCAGTCGTTGATGATGTTGCTTGGATTGAGCGTCTACTGCCACTAGGTATCAACACTATTCAGCTACGAATCAAGAACCAACAACAAGCCGATTTAGAACAACAGATCATTCGAGCAATTGAGCTAGGTCGTCAGTATCAAGCACAAGTGTTCATCAATGACTATTGGCAGTTGGCAATCAAGCATGGCGCTTATGGCGTTCACCTAGGACAAGAAGACATTGAAGAATCGAATTTGGCTCAGCTAACTAAAGCCGGCATTCGTCTTGGTCTTTCTACTCATGGTTATTATGAGCTACTGCGCATCGTACAAATTCATCCTAGTTACATCGCGCTAGGGCATATTTTCCCAACCACCACTAAACAGATGCCATCGAAACCACAAGGTTTGGTGCGCTTGGCTCTGTATCAAAAGCTGATTGATAGCATTCCCTATGGAAACACAGAGTCGGTTTTCCATTCTTCAATAGACAAAGCCGTTAGTGACTATGTGCTTGGCTTTCCGACGCTCGCGATTGGTGGCATTGACCAATCTAATGCTGATCAAGTTTGGCACACAGGCGTCTCTAGTTTGGCCGTCGTACGAGCTATTACGTTGGCAGAATCACCTCAGTCCGTCATCGAGTTCTTCGCACAACTGATGACGGAAAGACAGCTAACGTTTACTGAACAGAATAATGAACTGGTGCATAACAAGAGAGGCGAGCATGCTCACGGATAAGCAGTTCCTTCGCTATCAACGTCAAATTGCTCTTCCTGAAATTGCTGAAATTGGGCAAGAGCGTTTGAGCAAATCGCATGTGCTGATCATCGGTTGTGGTGGATTAGGAAGCGCAGTGAGTTTGTACTTGGCATCAGCGGGTGTTGGTAAACTGGTTGTGGTTGATGACGATGAAGTTGATAGCAGTAACCTACAACGTCAGATCATTTATCGTGAACAAGACCTCCAAGTTGCCAAAACAAAAGCGACTGTACAGCAACTCAATGAACTTAATTCTATGGTCCAAGTTCGTGCTCTCAATAAGCGATTAGAAAAAGCACAGCTCCAGCTTGAGGTGATGCTGGCGGATGTGGTGCTCGACTGCAGCGATAACATGCCAACGCGCCAGCTCATTAACCAAGTTTGTTTCGAACAAAATACGCCGCTCATCTCGGCGGCAGCAATTGGTTGGCAAGGGCAATTCGCTGTCTTTGATTACCAAACACCAAGTGAACAAGGAGCGCAGAGTAAAGCCTGTTACCGCTGTTTGTATCCGTTCGACGAATTACCGCAAACGCAAAAGTGCAGTGAAAGCGGTGTCGTCGGTCCGGTGGTGGGT
>NZ_JATABG010000256.1:0-5239 GCF_036533755.1 Vibrio sp. M260118
TGGGTGCTCGATGTACTCGAGAAAGAATCTTCTCAGCCAATTGCTATTCTTCCACCGCAATCAGAACCACAACTACCAAACCACACCTACCCAAATTTTTACGACTCTGGTTGGATACCGGCTCACTATCAACGTTGCCAATCTGAAACCCATTGGACATACCATATTAAATTCAACGTAAGGCCAAGAGGCGGTAAGTTCTCCGCCACCTTTGAATTGGGTATCGGTGGGAAAGGGCAAGCGCAACCAAATTTCTCATCAAGCGGCTCGCAGTTCGTGGACAGTAACTTCTATTTGGAATATCGAGATTTGAACGAGCTGTGGGAGTACATCGCTAAAGTGTTAGCCAAGTATGGGGCAAGATGTCCGTTTTAATGTGATTTTTGTTATTGTTTTTAATGCAACTGTATGTAATTAAAGAAAAAGAATTTCCAGTTATCCACAACATAATTAAGGTGGGTTGAAACGACGGTTATCCACAGCCGTCGTTTTTTTTCGTCTATTGACAGCTGATCTGCTTTTCGCAACTATAAATACACCCTCCTTTCTCATCTCTCCACATTCATATTTTTTAATTAAGCACCAATCCGTCTAACTCATTTGTCATTGGCGTTTTTGAACACTCAATTTAGTCATTGTCATTTAAGAATTATTTTTTGGAAAAAGTGGCCGCTCAAAAGGTTGACACGAAAATAGTTCTGGTAGGTTGGTGACAGTTACCAAGGCTCAGCCCAGTAACCACGGGCGATTTTGGAAATTTTATCAGTCTAGTTATGCTGAAAGTACATCAATGAAGTAGGAGAAGAAGATGAACTCACTTAACCCTAAGACAACCTATCAGTATATGGTTGAACTACGAGAGCAAGAATTGGCAAAAGCACGTACGTTAGAAGAGAAGTTTCAAGTGCTCGTTCACTTTTGCACAGTGCAAGATACTCTGTACGAGCGAGATTGGCAGTCACTCAATACTGCGGCTTAGTACTTTAACCAGTTGTGTAATCGACTTTTTTACAGGTACAGGCAGTCTTTTAAGGTGTTCTAGCAGTTCGCGGTCTTGGATAGGGCGCAGGTCAATAGTACCTCGCGCCATATCCAGCAAGTTAATGCCGTAATGTTCGCATAGTCGTTCAATCTGCTCTGCGTTAATCACGGCCCGATGTTGCTCGAGTCGTTGCACTGTTCGATAGGGAATCCCTGTCTGCTTTGAAACGTCTTTCTGTGTTTCGCCTCGTGCGATCCTTAACTGGGTAAAGTATTGGTTAATCGAATAGGTATTGTTGCTTAGTTTTGGCATTTCTATCCCTTAGCACGCCAAATTTGGCGTATTGGATGGATGAAAAGCCAGCCATGGTTAGCAGTTAAATAAATGCTAAATAATTCAAATAATTAGAGTTGTTTTAGTTTTAGACTGCGCAGTGAAATCTATTGCACTTTCTAAGTGTAGTTGAACACATAAAAAGTAATTAAATTTGTACAGGTAAAACTACTGTATTAATATACAGTAAATCGTCAGTTGGGAGGCTAAATGTCTGAACTACATAACAATGCGGAGGCGTTTGTTTTATGCGCTTTGGCTGAGGATACAAGCGGGAACCACGAAGAAAACCAAGACATTGGCATGTTCTTAATTTCGTTGATTCTTGCCCACAAAAAAGGACAGCTAAAAGCTGTCCCTGTTAATGGGTCTGAATGCGAGAATGAATTGGTTAAAACAAAGCTAACTGCTGCTTTAAGTGGTCACGGTGATCAGGCTTTAGCACCTTGATTAAGCAGTTAGCCAGTTCACTGGTATCTTTCGATGACGGGCTTAGTGTGTGACTAAAATACAAAGACATAACAAACTGATGTTCACATGCTGGGTTCTTACACTCACAATACAAATCTGCACAGTCGTTCGATAGGCGGTTGGTTTTATTAATCACCGCCCGTTCGCCACAACCGCAAGTAATGCGACTACCAAATAAAGACGGCTTACTAGTCGCACCTATTCCGAAATGAAGCTTTGACTGTTTGAGTGAGTGGCGATAGCCGATAGAACTCACAAAGGTATGCCCACATTCTGGGTTAGAACAGGAACAAGATAAATCTGCGCAATTGGCATCTTTAGCGATGCTTCTACTTACAATCGCGCGTTCACCACATTTGCAATAAACTCGCATACATTGACCTAACTTAACTGACTGACAGCATAATATTACGTCAATGGCTGTGTTTTTGTACAGGTTTATGCGGCTTCTCCTGTATTCACATCAAACTTTAGGTGTAGGCTTGCCATGCCTTTGATTTCTGGGTCGTTGTTCACCTCATCCATAATTAGGTGACATACGGGGATGATCTCGTCTTTGTCATACTCACGACCGACCTTTTCTGGGTCAGGGAAGTTTGAACCAGGTTGCGGCATCATTCCCCCTTTACCTGCAGGGAATCGGTGACCTACAAGGATGTCTTGAGCTGTGATGTTCTTAATTCGCTCGAATTCATCCTTTGTGGCTATGTCGCCAACGGGTATCAACTGAATGCCTTTTTCATGACCATTGGGAATATTCACAAACATGCTGCGGAAGTTGCCAACACCTTTTGAACTGGCGATCTTCTCTTTCAACATCTTTTCATCATCATCACTTAGGTTCGGGTCAGTGGCATAGAAGATAAAGCCCATGTGAGCACCGTTCTTGAAGTATCGACGTCTGAACAATGTGGCGTCTTGGTTCAACATGCTGCTTTGAATGCTGCCCAGATAGTCAGGCAACCCATAAACCTGCTGTTGTGGGTCGTATTGGCTCAAGAAAATGACATCATCTGGATTATAGGTGCGTTGTTTGTTGCCACGCTCCAAAATGACAATTTTCCCATTCTTGCGTTTACGAAGGTACATAGCTGGCAATGGATGAAAGCGGACTACTCGACCAAAGTGATCTCGAATCTTCAATAATGCACCATGACCAAATTGGAAGTAATCACGGCAAAAAGCCAGCATTTGCTTTCGACGGATGGCACCTTGCTGAAAACGAGCGGTGACATAATTGCCACGGGCAACTAATAGCGAACCATGGTAGGCGTTTGCCCTTGCTATATCGGCTAGCCCTTCGGGGGAGATTGGCGGTTCCCAATAATCGTCAGTGTCGTTGTAAAACAAGTCTGTGTAGTTTGTCATCCAACTATTTGAATCGATGGATTCAGGTGCGCCAAGGTCTACGCCATACACCGATGATGATTGACTTTCTTGTTGTGTTACAAGGTGTGTTGTTTTCTCTGTCATTATGCTGCCATTGCGTAGGTAGATTTGCGTTTTGTTGAGTGATCGATAGGTTCGTTAATCAATGCGTGTGAGAGTGCCCAGAAATCATCGGCATGACCAACCAACTCGCTTCGATCGGCTTTAAACGTTAATGCGTTACCACTATTCGTCGGTACTCGTTTTATCGCCATGAATGACATTGCGGTTTCTTTGAGTGTTTCGTCGAATTGAAGTCGATTGCTGTCAATGACATCAATCATTTTCATGACTAGTCGGTTTTTACTGTCGTTCGAATAGTGAATGGGAACCACTTCACGTGGGAATTTGTTTTGGAGCAGGTCGTAAACACCTGCACCGATACCGGTGACGTCGATACCAAGGTAACTAACGTTAAAGCGTTCGAATACTTTGGCGATCTCACTGGCCTGATGCTGAAAACTCAAACCACGCCAACTCAGTTTCTTTAACACTCGGAACTTTTCGCCAGCGACAATCGGTGGAGCGACCACCATTAGCACAGCGTTATCACGAGTTCGAGAAGGGTCGTAACCTAACCAAACCTCTCTATTGCCAAACGGTTGAGGGTCGTCAGGGTTGTAGTCTCGCCATATTCCAGAGTCGACCATACATTTCTGAATTTTGTTAAATTCAAAAATGGAGCTAGCACCGTCAACAAAAATACACATGAACAGGTTGTTGAACTCTGCATCACTGTATTCATCGCGGAGATCTTCGAGGTCTACCAGATCAAAGCCACTGGCGACAGCATCTTCAATTGTGATGACATAACGCCATTGCTTGTCAGGGCATAATCGACCACCGTCTCTAAACTCATCGAATGTTGGGAATTCGATGTTTTTACGAGAGTCTTTGCCTTCCTTCCATGCGTCACCTGTCCAGAATGTATAGGCTGGATGGGTTTTACTTGATGGAGTAGAAAAGTATGTTCTGCGCCAGTGCTTATGAGTAGCGATGGCAGACGAAACTTTTTTTACTTCTTCAAACCGGCTAATCCAGAAATATTCATCTGTGTATAAATGGCCGCTGTATGACTGTGCGGTTTTACCATTGGTAGAAAGAAACCTAAGAGTTGCGCCATTAGAGAGCACAATAGGGTTGCCAGATAGTTCAAGGTCGAAAAACTCTTTAGCAATACGAATGATGTATGTGCGGAATACTTCGGCTTGAGCTCGTGAAGCTGAAAGGAATATTTGATCATCACCATTGATGACCGCATCTTCAAAGGCTTCGCCAGAAAAGTAATAGGTCGCGCCAATTTGTCGAGATTTTAAAATGTTGCGAATGCGCTGATGCAAGTTTTCGCGCATGACTTTTTGAAAGGCATAAAGTGA
Organism: Vibrio sp. M260118; assembly: GCF_036533755.1. Classification (NCBI taxonomy): domain Bacteria; kingdom Pseudomonadati; phylum Pseudomonadota; class Gammaproteobacteria; order Vibrionales; family Vibrionaceae; genus Vibrio; species Vibrio sp. M260118. The sequence continues at coordinate 4,591 of NZ_JATABG010000256.1, forward strand.
ATTGTGCCATGGAGCAAAGTCATCACCTGTCAGGTGGTCGACGTTGTTTTTCTTCTTGCGTCCACGTGATTTTTTACCCTCGCCTTTATTATTGCCGCTGTTCTCATTTCGACCTTGGGGCTCTGGTTGGTTTAAGCGTTTTTCAGCTTTGGCTTTAGCGTCAGCATTTGCCCTGAGTAGTTTAACGTGATGTTCGATAAGACGGTCCATCTCCTTGAGCTGCTGGTCGCTCTTTTCGTCTTTATCAATCAACACCGCTAAACGGCGGTTAATCATCTCTTCAACAGATAAATCGTTAACGAGTAAATCCCAGCCGAATTTCTCCGCCCAGGTATAAACAATGCGTGAACTGTTTAAGCTTAGTTCCGCTGCTATTTCTTTAGGAAGTACGCCACGGATATACATCCTTTTGGCGGCTTCTCTTATTTCATCTGAATATGCCATAAGCGCATCATACGCCCCGAAAACTCGCAAATGACTAAGCAAAATTCGGATGAATTCGGATATGGGCTAAATCCGAATTTCTAGGAATTGAAGTGGCTGAAACGACTTATTCAAAGGCGTATTGTTTGGCTCAAATAGATTGTTAAAAGCACTTTGCATACAGATTAGCGAGTCAAATTCATGCCTAAAACCAGTGATTGGATCA
>NZ_JATABG010000257.1:0-5198 GCF_036533755.1 Vibrio sp. M260118
GTTTATTGGGTTTTGAGTCCACCATTCAGCGCGACTATCCGGTGGTGTTTAGTTCGCTCTATATCATGACATTACTTGGCCTGCTTCTAAGTATTATCTCTGATCTCACCTATACCTGGGTGGATCCTCGTATTGATTTTGAGGCCCGTTAATGTTGTTTAAGAACAAAAGAAGCAATCCTTTAAACGAAGCGCGATGGCTTAGATTCAAAGCTAATAAACGTGGATATTGGTCGCTGTGGGTGTTTGGTTTGCTGTTTATCGCCAGCCTTTTTGCAGAGCTGATTGCTAACGATAAGCCGTTACTCGTTGAGTACGATAGCCAATGGTATTTCCCTGTGGTGGCTCAATATGCGGAAACTGAGTTTGGCGGTGAGTTCGAAACCGAAGCGGATTATACCGATCCTTATGTAATCGAGCTTATTGAAGAGAAGGGTTATATCGTATGGCCACTGATTCGATTTAGTTACGATACCATCAACTACGATATTGGCGCTGCAGTTCCTTCACCGCCGAGCGATACAAACTGGCTTGGGACGGATGACAAGGGTAGGGATGTATTAGCGCGTGTTATTTATGGATTTAGAATCTCGGTACTATTCGGTTTTGTATTGACCATAGTTTCAAGCATTATAGGCGTCGCGGTCGGCGCCACACAGGGTTATTACGGCGGATGGTTAGATCTGTTAGGTCAACGCTTTATTGAGGTTTGGTCCGGTATGCCGACCTTATTCCTATTGATCATTCTATCGAGTTTCGTTGAGCCCAACTTTTGGTGGCTGCTAGGGATCATGGTTGCCTTTAGCTGGATGAGTTTAGTCGGCATTGTTCGTGCTGAGTTCCTTCGCTGCCGTAACTTCGACTATGTTCGTGCTGCGCAAGCTATGGGTGTCGAAGATAAACGCATTATGCTGCGTCATATGTTGCCCAATGCCATGGTGGCCTCGCTCACTATGATGCCGTTTATTCTATCTGGCTCAGTTACTACACTAACTTCACTTGACTTCTTAGGCTTTGGTTTGCCAACTGGTTCGCCGTCTTTAGGTGAATTGCTCGCGCAGGGAAAAGCGAATTTACAAGCACCTTGGCTTGGCTTCTCCGCTTTCTTTGTCTTGTCGATAATGCTCACGCTATTAGTGTTTATCGGTGAAGCTGTTCGCGATGCATTTGACCCACACCATCAAGGAAGATAAGCATGGAAAATACCGTCGTTACCATTGACCGCTTATCTGTCGGTTTTGGTCGGAAAAAACAAATTGAGCAAGTGACTCACGAAGTCTCACTGAGTATTAGTAAAGGCGAAACCCTAGCGTTAGTGGGGGAGAGTGGCTCAGGTAAATCAGTCACGGCTAATGCGATTCTAAAATTGCTCCCTCAAGGCTCGTCGCATTATCTTTCTGGTAAGATTGAGTTTGATGGTGTGAATACGCTTGAATGCTCTGAGAGACAACTAAGAGGCATTCGCGGCGGCCGTATTGGTATGATCTTTCAAGAGCCAATGGTTTCGCTTAATCCACTGCATAAAATCGGCAAACAGCTGGTGGAAACCGTCGCGATTCACCGCGGTGTCCGTCAGCGCGCAGCAGAAGCACTAGCGATCGATTGGCTTGGTAAAGTCGGCATCCGAAATCCGGAAGTCAAAGTCTCGGCATACCCACATGAACTTTCAGGCGGGGAAAGGCAACGTGTGATGATTGCGATGGCATTGATTAACGAACCAGAATTGCTGATAGCCGATGAACCAACCACCGCACTCGATGTTTCTGCCCAGGCGCAGATCCTTGATTTGCTTAAACAGTTGCAGCTAGAAATGGGCATGGCGATGCTGTTTATTACCCACGATCTTAGTATCGTAAAGCGGATTGCTGACAGAGTGTCTGTGATGCAAAACGGGCGGCTAGTAGAAACCGGCACCTGCACGCAAGTATTCAACAGCCCCGCTCACGAATATACCCAAAAGCTGATTAACTCAGATCCGAGAGGCTTGCCTGTTGAAGTACCACAGCAAGAAGCGAACCTACTTTCTGTCAGTAACTTACGAGTATGGTTTCCTATTACGGGTGGGCTATTTAAGCGTGTTGTATCTCATATCAAAGCGGTCACTAATATGAATTTTGAACTGCTAAAAGGGCACTCTATCGGTTTGGTTGGTGAGAGTGGTTCTGGTAAATCCACCACCGGGATGGCGATTCTTAAGCTCGTCAACTCGGAAGGTTCTATCTCTTATCAAAACATGGAGTTACAAGGGTTAGATAGGAAAGCTATGTTGCCATATCGCAGTAAGATGCAGGTAGTTTTCCAAGATCCTTTTTCTGCACTGAATCCGCGTATGTCTGTTGCTCAAGTGATTGGGGAAGGGTTAAGAGTTCATCAAACTCTTAACGAGCAAGAGATTGATCAGCGTATCTGCGAGGTAATGACCGAAGTTGATTTAGACCCGGAGACGAGGCATCGCTATCCGAACGAGTTCTCCGGCGGCCAAAGACAGCGCATCGCCATTGCCCGAGCGTTGATACTCAAACCAGAGTTCATTTTACTCGATGAGCCGACGTCTTCTTTGGATAGAACAATTCAAGCTCAGGTACTGGATTTGTTGAAGTCACTTCAAGAGAAGTACCAACTGACCTATCTATTTATCAGCCATGATCTGAGTGTGGTGCGCTCGTTATGTCATTACACCATAGTGATGAAGCAGGGTGAGGTTGTGGAGCAAGGTGAAACTCAGCAGCTTTTCCGCTCACCACAACAAGAATATACCAAGCACCTTGTCAGCTTATCCGCGCTGCCTTAGGGCAATGAGCAAAAGATAACAAAGCCAGCGTAGTTTAACGCTGGCTCACAATGAATTGGTGCTGTTAGAGGTAGGTATTGGAGAGTTTTGACCAAGTCTCGTGGCACTTGTCACTCACATCAAACTCGCTTAAGTGAGCCACGTGAAAGTTGAGCAGATCAAGATCATAGGACGGGTCGGTATACACTAGCCCAAGTGCAATCGCTTCAACTAAATCGTCAGCTTGTTCCGATGCGTAGTGCTCATTTTGGCTGCGAGTTTTGCGTAGGATTTGTTCGCGCAGTTGATTGACTGCTTGTTCATATTCTGTGCGGCTAAAACCACTAGCAATGGCGCGTTTGATCTCTTTACCAATTACTATTTCGATATGAGTTTTTGCTCCAGCTGGGATATTTGAAACTCGGATTTGTGATAGTACACCTTGGTTGAATAGTGGGCTATTGCTAACGCTTAAGTCAGCGTTAAGCTCCTCTCGCTCTAATGCTGTTTGAATGCGTTGTTCGAGAATGGCGTTAGACATAGTTGCAAGTAACTGCTGTCTGCGCTGTCTCTTGCTATCTATTGCCTCTTCTAGCGGTGTTAACGCACTTACGACCAACTCGTTATCAGATTCTCTAGACCCTGTAAGGTAGCCGGATAGGTCAAAGCTGTTGTTATGCACTTGATGTTGCACTTGGCTCGCTTGCCAATCTGCGAACTGCTGCTTAACAGCGTCGATTGTGTGACGAACATCAATGCCACCAGTAACAATCACTGTTGTGTTGTTGGGTACGTAGTACTTTTGCTTGAACACACTCTCAGTTAGGTTGTGCTCTAGCCCATATCTGATAGCTGCTAGGTGTGATTCGAACGCAAGTCCATTTTTAGACACTAAATCCAAGCTAAACACGGTTTGATTCAGTTCGATGACAGCATGCCAGTCTGTGTCTTTAATCGTAGACAGTGCCGCATTGTCTGCCAGCGGTTGCTCGATGTGTTGCTGAGCGATACCAGACCCAATACGAACGCGCAAAGAGAGTTGGTCAGAACTTCTTGACGTTGGAAGAGCAATAACACGCAGTCCATTGTTCAACTGAACCACTTTTGTATTAGTTGGCAATTGGATATCAGTATGTTTAAACCAGAGTGCAGATTGATTTTCTGCGCAAGTGATGGCTGGGAAAAAAAGTGCGGTAGCAACTACAGCGTGAACAAAAAAGGGTATCATTTTTAACACGTTATACTCCGATGAATAGACAAGTCAGCATGTCCGTGTTCGTTAGCAACTCAGAGGTATCTGCATTGCTAGTGTACTATCATCCTTGATTGAGAAGACGCGCTTCTAGACACATTCGCCCCTTTACGGCGACTGAACAGGTAATTTTTCTGACAGAGTTTCTACAACTAAAGTTGATTAGTCAAATGGAATGATGGTTGTGCTGAATGGGTCTCATAATTGAGATGGCGCGAATCAGATTTTAGTGTAGTGGCTCGCGCTCGCGAGAGAGAGTGGCTTCGCGAACCAATAACCTTGTAGATAAGAGGCTCCCATGTCAGTGAAGAGTTTCTGCATTCCAGCGTCTTCGATTCCTTCAATAACGATTGAAATCCCATAGGAGTTACATAGATTGGTAATGAAAGTGAGATACTCGAACGTAACAGGGTTTTCGATAGAACGCCAAGCAATCGATTTATCGATTTTGATTTGTGATAACGGTAGGTCGAAGAAGCTGTTCAACGAGCTATAACCTGCGCCAAAATCATCTAACGAAAGTTGAAAACCAATGTCTTTTAAACGATAAAGCTGTGAAATGGCTTCTTTATTGTCGTCAAGAATGATGGTTTCTGTTAGCTCTAGTACAATTGAACTTGGATTGACATCATACATCTTGGTCATTTGATTGAGAATATCTGGGAACTGATGACTTAATAATTGCAGAACCGATACGTTGACATTGACTTTAATTGGGTTTGTATGGCGTTTCTGGTAACTGTTAATGAACTGGCACGCCTTCTCGAATACGAAATAACCCAGTTCGCTTATAAGGCCCTGTTCTTCAGCTAGAGCGATAAACTCGTCTGGATAGATTTCACCGAACGCTTTGCTGCGCCAACGTACCAAACTTTCGAAGCTAGCAATGCGCTGTGATTGACAACAGACAATGGGCTGAAACTTGACCGATAGTTTGCGTTCGCTAATCGCGTTAGCGAGTTCTTGTTCAATGTACAACTTGCGATCTATCTGCTGTTTTGTTTGACAAGAGTAGCTGCGCACATTGTTATTCGTTTGGCCTGCAGCTAATTGGCAGGTTCGTTTGGAGATTTCGATAATCTCGTCACTATTAGTGGCCACATTAATATTTGGGTAAATACCCAAGCTAATTTTGTTGGCGAACAAGAAGTCAACCGACTTGACTGCTTTTTTATAC
>NZ_JATABG010000258.1:0-5191 GCF_036533755.1 Vibrio sp. M260118
ACAACGTAGACCTGCTAGCGCAAACGCTTTAGACAGGGTACGCAAAATCGCTAGGTTCGGATATTGCTCAAGTAAATCGACTGTCGAAGCTTCTGGACAAAAATCAATGTAGGCTTCGTCCATCACCACAATTGCGCGGTCTTTGGTCATCTCCAGCAAAGAGACAATGTCTTCTCGCTTAACCAAGTTACCCGTTGGGTTGTTTGGTGAACAGACAAAAACCAGTTTCACGTTATCCAGATTGGCTTCAATGCCCGACAGATCAAGCTGCCAATCAGGGGTTAGTGGTACGGTCTTACGCTCTACACCAATAGTCTCTGCGCTGATTGCATACATACCGTAAGTCGGCGGACAGTAGAGGATTGCATCTTCACCAGGCTCACAGAAGGCTCGAATCAAAAGCTCAATGCCCTCGTCTGCTCCGCGAGAGGTCAATGTCTGTTCCGGCTTAACACCTGCATAGGCTGCATAGGCTTCTATCAACTCTTTTGGCTGACACTCGCTGTAGCGATTTAAGCGGGCAAAGTCGGTTTTATACTCATTGTTGAATGGAGACTCATTGGCATTGAGCCATACATCGCCAGTACCACCAATACGACGAGCCGATAAGTAAGGAGTTAACTTTTGAACTTGTTTACGTGCTAGCTTTTCCATCTCATCCTCTCTTACTTCGCTGCTAATTTTTCAACTCGAATAGTAACGGCGCGTTTGTGCGCATCGAGACCTTCAGCTTCAGCCATAGTTACTACCGTAGGAGCAAGGACTTTTAGCCCGTCTGCGCTAAGCTCTTGTACCGTCATACGCTTAGAAAAATCAGCCAAGCCAAGGCTGGAATAAGTGCGCGTGTAACCGTAAGTCGGCAATACGTGGTTAGTGCCAGATGCGTAATCACCCGCAGATTCTGGCGACCAATCGCCTAAGAAAATCGAACCTGCATTATCAAGCAGAGGTAGCAGCTCGCGCGGGTTTTTAGTCTGTACAATTAAGTGCTCTGGGCCGTAGTAGTTTGAAATCGACACGGCTTGAGTGATCGATTCAGAAATAATAATTAAACTCGATGCTAACGCCTTTTCAGCAATATCAGCACGAGACAACTGTTTAAGTTGGCGCTGAACCGCATCCATCACCTGGTCAGCAATGATCGGCGATGGCGTGACCAATACCACTTGAGAATCAGGGCCGTGCTCAGCTTGGCTTAAAAGGTCTGCCGCAATGAAGTCTGCATCTGCGGTTTCGTCGGCAATCACTAGCACTTCAGATGGGCCAGCTGGCATATCAATCGCTGCGCCGCGGAAATCATTGCTTACCTGACGCTTAGCTTCCGTAACATAGGCATTACCCGGGCCAAAGATCTTATCGACTTTAGACACAGTTTCTGTGCCATACGCCATCGCAGCGACCGCTTGACCACCACCTACGTTGTATACCTCATCGATGCCACATAGCTTAGCAACATAAAGGATTTCATCAGCAATCGGAGGCGGCGAACACAGCACGACTTTGTGACAGCCGGCAATTTTTGCAGGTACACCCAGCATCAGCACTGTTGAAGGCAGTGGTGCGCTCCCGCCTGGGATATATAAGCCCACCTTTTGAATTGGACGGGTTACTTGTTCACAAACCACACCCGGCTGAGTTTCTACTTTCAACGGCTGAGGCTTTTGCGCTTTATGGAACTTGGCAATATTCGCATACGCTTGCTCTAGCGCTTGCTTCATATTATCTGATAGACGGTCACATGCTGCATCAACTTCTTGCCCAGAAACGCGAATTGAATCGGGTTTTACACGGTCAAACTTTTCCGTTAGCTCTAGCAGTGCGGCATCACCTTCCGCACGCACTTTAACAATAACATCAGACACTGCGGCAGTAATATTTGCGCCTTCAGTAATGGCTGGACGCTCTAGAATCGAATCTTGCTGAGATTCACTTAAAGATTGCCAAACGACTGTTCTCATCGCTATTACCCCATCATTTTTTCAATTGGTAGCACTAGAATTGAGCTCGCACCTAGGTCTTTAAGCTGCTCCATGGTTTCCCAGAATAGGTTCTCAGTACTCACCAAATGTACCGCGACCTTTTCTTTGTCGCTGGATAGAGGGAGTACGGTTGGATCTTCAGCCCCTGGAAGTAGCGACTTGATCTGCTCTAGTTTGTTAACTGGGGCGTGTAGCATGATGTACTTAGACTCTTTCGCTTGCTGGACACCTTGCATGCGCGTCAGTAGCTTTTCAATCAGCGCCACTTTATCAGCCTCAAACTCGCCTGTGCGCTGAATCAGCGTCGCTTTCGACTGGAAGATAACTTCTGCTTCTTTTAGACCGTTAGCTTCTAGTGTTGCGCCAGTAGAAACCAAATCTGCGATTGCATCAGCAAGACCAGCACGCGGAGCAACTTCTACCGAACCAGTTAGCATACAAGTAGAGAAAGGAACACCCTGTTCATCCATGTAAGCTTTTAACAGTTGTGGGTAAGTCGTGGCGATACGTTTGCCAGCTAGGTCTTGCGGGCCGTTGTAGACTTCATCTTTATCGATTGCAATTGATAGTCGACAGCCACCAAAATCAAGGCGACGCAGTGGAACGAACTCAGATGGCTCACCGAGTGCTTTACGATCAAGGCGAACTTCTTCCAGTTCGTTTTCACCGATAAAGCCCAAATCGACCACACCATCCATGATCAGACCTGGAATATCATCATCACGCACTAACAGCAGGTCAATTGGCATATTTAGTGAGTGCACAACAAGACGCTCACCCATGATATTGAATTTAACGCCGCATTTTTTTAGTAGAGTCTGACACTCTTTGCTTAGGCGACCTTTCTTTTGAATTGCGATTCTTAGGCGTTGTGTTTGCATTGCTGTATCCCTGTGCAAATATTTGGTATTTATAAAATTTTTTAAGATTCAAATAGTGAAAAACCCTCGGGAGAGTAAGTCTCCCGAGGGTTTTAAATCTTGTATATTGCGATTCCAACCTCCGGGAGTTTCCTGCCTCCCGGGTATGCGCGCATCTCCCGAAAGACTAAACTGGGTGATGATGGTGATGAATGTTCATTACTAATTGGCGCATACTTATTAAGCTCTTCTGACTCGCTTTGTTGATATCCACACTAACCAAGGCGAAAACATTTTTCAACTATTTCTTTAAACTTTTTTCAATTTGTATAGGACAAATAAAAAGGGAGCCGAAGCTCCCCAATTCATTGACGTTATACAACTGCAGTTTTACACGTTTTGACAGCTCGCCATTTTAGAACGAGACAGTACTGATAGCAGCACACAAACCGCTACAAACGCAGCCGTTGCCGCTGCCAATGACATTGCAATCGAAGCCGTCATACCTAAGGTGATAAAGCCAATACACGATACTACCGCAACAGACAGTGCGTATGGCAGCTGAGTCGCTACGTGGTCGATATGGTTACAGCGTGCACCTGTCGATGACAAGATAGTGGTGTCTGAAATCGGTGAACAATGGTCACCAAACACAGAACCCGCCAAAACAGCACTTAGCATAGGTAGCATTAGAGCAAGGTCAGTTGCCCCCGCCATGTCACCAGCGATTGGTAGCATGATACCGAATGTACCCCATGATGTTCCGGTCGAGAATGCCATTAAGCCAGACAGGAGGAACAGAATAACCGGCAGCCAATGTGGGTTGATATTACCTTGAGCTAGCGTCGATAGGTACTTACCCGTATTCATATCGCCAATTACTGAACCGATAGTCCAAGCAAATACCAGAATAAGAATCGCGCCGAACATGGACTTAGCGCCAATCCAAAGTGTGCGTGAGATTTCACTCATCGCGATACCTTGCTTAACAACGGTAAATAGCGCAATAGCTAGACCTACAAGGCCACCGTAAATAAGCGATGTACCTACATCTGTATTTTCAAACGCACCAAGAACGTTAAACGCAATGCCATCTGATGCTAGTGCTTGGCCACCTGTGTAAAGCATAGAAGCGACGGTCGCGATAATCAGGGATACGATCGGTAGAACTAAGTCGAGCACTTTGCCCTTTTCGCTCTCTACGATGTCGAGTTCTTCGTTCAGCTCGTGTGCTTCTTGTGAGTCTTCCGCTTGCTCTTTGGCAAAACCCTGACCGCGAGAGGCAGCGATCTCATGATCTCGCATCTTACCGATATCAAGTCCAAACCAAGCAACAGCAAATACCATAAGCAAAGCAAATATCGCGTAGAAGTTCATTGGGATAAGGCGAACGTACGCCCCTAGCGCTGAGTACTCAGTGATACCGTGGGAAACCAAAATGCCGCCAATGATCGTCATAATGTAAGCACCCCAACTTGAAGCTGGCATGATCACACACATTGGTGCAGCCGTTGAGTCTAGGATGTAGGCAAGCTTCGCTCGTGAGACATAAAAACGGTCAGTAACAGGACGAGAGATAGCCCCCACCGCTAAGCTATTAAAATAGTCATCAACAAAGATGAACACACCCAAGAACGCGGCAAGTAGTTTAGAACCACGTTTGCTCTTAACTCTTGATTGGGCCCACTCAGCAAAAGCACGCGTACCACCAGACAGTGTAAGCAACGCGGTCATCATACCAAGTAGTAGTAGGAATCCGACAATACTCATGTTCCAAGTATTGATACCGCCATCTTCAATGAAGACACTAGAAACGGTGGAGCCAACATAGCTCATTGCGCCACTAAACGAGTAATCGTTCAGTAATATGGCGCCTAAAACAATACCGACACCCAATGAAATGAGTACTCGACGAGTAATAATAGCAAGGCTCAATGCCACAAGCGGCGGCAAAAGAGACAAAGGAGATGATGCAAAATCAATTAAATTCATGATCTTCAAAAACCAGTAATAAATGGTTAGAGATCTACTGCAGATTAATTGGCGGAAATCATTTCCACCCAATTAAGTTGAAATAAGCGAAGGGTAAACGAACGTTTGAACCCAGCCCTACAGTAGCGCTCCATAGTTTTACAAATTATAGACTATGGCAGTGTTACCCCTTTCGAGTGTAACCCCAGCAAGTTTCTTTGATGAGAGAACTCACTTCGGCGAAATAACCTTTTGTGCTTATTCATTGGCATCACCCCAACAAACACTACTGATCTATTTCGCGCCTCTACCGCGATTTGAAATTTTAAACTATCGAAAAATTAATTTAACAATAATTTAACTAGCAAAACGCATTAGGTT
>NZ_JATABG010000259.1:0-5184 GCF_036533755.1 Vibrio sp. M260118
GCCTCGGTATAGAGTTCTTGGCCCTGGCGCGCATACAAACGCTCAGGCGTAGACCCTAAAAAGCTGTGTTTTGAATCCAATGCGAGCAGAAAGTGGAAACTATGATGGTTTTGCTGATAACTCGCTTTCAAAAGTTGCGATGCACAAAGCGGACTATCTAGGCTCACCTCAGTCTTACGCGCTAACACGACTTTCTTAAATTGCTCTTTCTTAATGCCAGTGAGCACTTTTTCAACCAGATGAGTCCACTGCTCCTTTTCTGGCGTGTGCTGAACAGTTTCGATATGTGCAGAGACTGAAGGTAACGGTGTCACCTCTAATTGCAGCTTATACAAGCTGGCTAAGGTGCGCTGTTTTTCCGCATTGAGATTTACCGCAATAGACCATTTATCATCAAAACGAATCAGCTCGATTTGCGGTAGAAAGAAATACGACGACATACAACGACGATTTTTACTTGTATGTCCATCAAATGAGCGACCTCCCCAAATACGCTGTTCTTCCGCCAAAATTGCGTAAGCAGGCGCCGGTTCGACAAAGGTATGCAGTTGACCAAGTGCGACCACCTCTTCACGAGTGTCACGAGATTGCCAATAGAACTTTGGAAATAGCGGCTGTGCTTCTAACCAGTCTATAAATGCGAAATCCGGTTTCTCTGCAAGAACTTGAACCAGACGATTTACACCGTCTTCTGCATCCTTTACGCGTTCAATCAATTCAGTGACGGCTTGATGAAAGTATGACAAATCAGCCTCGTATGCATGGGGGTTATTATTTATATTCTAACTGGCTACTTTATTTATAGACCCTGCTCAAATCAAGGTTGCAAGCAATGTTTTGCAAAATCCTGTGATAGAAGACGTGCCACAAAAGATTAATTGTTGTTATTCAATCAGATTTTTATTCTAAAGAACCCTATTTTGATGTAGTTTAATAAAGAAATTCAATTAATTTTAGGTTTTATTCAATGCAAAATATCGGGATGTCGTCAAAACTCGACAATGTCTGCTATGACATTAGGGGTCCTGTACTCAAACATGCTAAGCGTATGGAGGAAGAGGGGCATAAAATACTGAAGTTAAACATCGGTAACCCCGCCCCATTTGGTTTCGACGCCCCAGATGAGATTTTGGTTGATGTGATTCGTAACCTACCGACATCACAAGGTTATTGTGACTCAAAAGGCATCTACTCAGCGCGTAAAGCTGTCGTTCAGCACTACCAGCGTAAAGGTATCCGCTCACTTGATGTTGAAGACGTGTATGTGGGTAATGGTGTATCTGAGTTGATCGTGATGGCGATGCAAGCGCTGCTCAACAATGGCGACGAAATGCTTGTACCCGCTCCTGACTATCCTTTATGGACAGCATCGGTTGCACTTTCTGGCGGTAAAGCCGTTCACTACCTGTGTGACGAAGAGGCAGATTGGTATCCAGACCTCGACGATATCAAAAAGAAAATCACGCCAAAGACTCGCGGCATTGTATTGATCAATCCGAACAACCCAACGGGCGCCGTTTACAGCCGAGATTTCTTGCTTGAGGTGATCGAAATTGCTCGCCAGCACAAGCTGATCATTTTCGCCGACGAAATCTACGACAAAGTTTTGTACGACGGTGCCACTCATACTTCAGTGGCGACTCTGACTGAAGATGTACTGGTGATGACATTCAACGGCTTATCAAAAGCTTACCGAGTTTGTGGCTTCCGTGCAGGATGGATGTTCCTAACTGGGCCTAAGCATCAAGCCCAAGGTTACATCAACGGCCTAGATATGCTCTCTTCAATGCGTCTGTGTGCTAACGTGCCAATGCAGCATGCTATTCAGACCGCTCTTGGTGGTTATCAAAGCATCAACGAGTTGATCTTGCCAGGTGGACGTCTGCTAGAACAGCGCGATAAAGCTTGGGAATTGATCAACCAAATTCCTGGTGTTTCGTGTGTGAAACCTAAAGGGGCAATGTATCTGTTCCCGAAAATCGACCCTAAGATGTACAACATCAAAGATGACCAAAAGATGGTGCTCGACTTCTTGGTACAAGAGAAAGTACTACTGGTTCAAGGAACAGGTTTTAACTGGCCAAAACCGGATCACTTCCGCATTGTGACCCTGCCGCACGTTGAAGATCTCGAAATGGCAATCGGCCGTTTTGAACGCTTCTTAGCACCTTATAGCCAGTAGTAATTAGCCTCGAACTTTCATATGCTTAAAGGACACTCTTTCGGGTGTCCTTTTTGTTTAGGAGGAACAAATGCCAAACACTAATCCCAAGGAAAGCCACTTTTTTGCCCATTTAGCGCGCATGAAGCTTATTCAGCGTTGGCCGTTAATGCGTTCCGTCTCAACTGAGAATATCTCTGAACATAGCTTACAAGTTGCGTTTGTCGCTCACGCCCTAGCAGTGATTAAAAACAAAAAGTTCGGTGGCAATCTGAACCCTGAAAGAATCGCCATTCTTGGAATGTATCATGACACCAGTGAAGTGTTGACGGGTGACTTACCAACACCAGTGAAATACTACAACCCAGAGATTGCTAAAGAGTACAAAAAGATAGAAGCCGCCGCAGAGCAAAAGCTTCTCTCTATGGTGCCTGAAGAGTTCCGCGATGATTTCGCCCCTTTCCTTGTCTCGCTGTCAGCTCACCCTGAAGATGCATCGATCGTCAAACAGGCAGACACCATTTGTGCTTACTTAAAGTGCCTTGAAGAGCTTAGTGCGGGAAACCATGAATATGCGCTGGCCAAGAAGCGCCTCGACGTAACACTAAAAGAGCGACATACCCCTGAAATGGAGTATTTCCTTACCACTTTTGCACCAAGCTTTGAGCTCTCTCTCGACGAAATAAGTTAATATGCTAGCAGCTACCTATGAAACAGCTACACTTATAGTGGTTGAGAGTCATGGAGTGATGCATGGTAAAAGGAACGCTGTCGAGCGATAAGAAATTACCTTTATTTATCCAATACTTACCACTTGTGTTGATGGCAATTTTCATCGTAATTGTCATCACTATCCTCATCAATCAAAATCAGCTTTCACTTGAAAAAGACATCAGCTCGTTACGCGACAACTTCTACACCTCAGAGCGCAAACGTATCCAAAATCGTGTGGTCAACGTCGTTGATCAAATAGAGTCCGAAAAACAGCGAACAGAGGCTTTCTTAAAACAAGACGTAAAACAGAGGGTCAATGAAGCACTCAGCATCGCTGACAATCTCTACCAGTCACATCAAGGTCAGTCATCCTCTTTGGTTAAGCAGGTGATCCTCGATGCCATCCGCCCAATTCGCTTTAATCAAGGTCGAGGTTACTACTTCATCTATCAACTCAATGGCGTTAACGTCATGCATCCAATTCTTACTCATATCCAAGGTAAGAATTTATGGGATCTACAAGATGTTCGAGGCTCTTACGTCATTCGCGACCTGTCTAATCTCGCCCGAGCGAACAATCAAGCCTACCACCGCTGGTGGTGGAGTAAGCCAGAAGCACTAAATTCAGAGTTCGATAAAATCGGCTATGTCGCGCACTTTAAGCCCTTTGATTGGTTTATTGGCACTGGCGAATATGTGGTCGATGTTGAGCAAGATATCCAACGCCGCCTAATTGACCGCATCTCCCACTATCAGTACGAAGATGAAGGCTATATCTTCATTATGAATAGCAAGGGTGCGCTTATATCCCACCCTAACCAATCACTTATTGGTGTTGAGCGCCTAGATGCGCTTGATAAGAGTGGCAAAAAATATATCCAAGAAATTGTCGATACCGCTAAAAGCGGCGGTGGATTTGTCCGCTATCACTCAATCTACACCCCACAAGGGTCGGTCGATTCCTACAAATTAAGTTATGTTACCTATCTACCAGATTGGGATTGGGTAATCGGCTCAGGGGTTTACTTAAAGCCTGTCGAAGATTTTCTCTCGCAACGAGAGGCGCAAATTACCGCGGGCAACCAACGTGAGTTAGAGCAAGTGATCATTGCCAGTTTGTTTGGCTCACTGGCTTTGGGCTTGCTCTCTTTGATGATTGGTAAAGCGGTAGGTAAGCGCTTCCACCGCCTGCAAAAACAGATCAGTTCCGATTTTCAGCAACTCGAAAGCGCTAAAGACCAGTTGCAATATCAGGCTCTGCACGACAGCCTCACCACTCTACCTAACCGAGTCTATCTGATTGATTTCATTAAGCAGGCCATTGAGCAATCAAGTAAGGATAACCGCGTCACGGCAATCATGTTCGTCGACCTTGATGATTTTAAAAAGGTCAACGATGCCTTTGGTCACTCCATTGGTGACAAGCTGCTTACCAAGGTCGGCCTGCAGTTTGAACAGTTACTCAATGATAACCAGTTGGTTGCTCGCTTCGGTGGTGATGAGTTCGTATTCTGTTTCCCTAATCTCGACAGCGTTTTAGAAGCGGAACAGATCGCAGCGAACATTCGCGCGGTATTCCAAGACGAAATTGAAGTTGAAGGTAAGGTCATTTCCTCTAACTGTAGTATTGGCGTTTCCCTTTACCCTCAAGATGGCCTCAATCCAGAGGAGTTGATCGCCAAAGCCGACACCGCCTTGTACACCTCCAAAGCGCGCCGTAAGGGTAAAGTACTGTTTTTTGATGAGTCGATTAACAAACGAGTTCAGTACGAACTCACCCTCGAGAAACAACTGCGTTGTGCGATTAAAAACAACGAACTCTACATGGTGTTCCAACCCCAGATTGAACTCTCTTCAGGTAAGCTAAAATCTGTCGAAGCTTTGCTCCGTTGGCACAATCCAAAACTGGGACATGTTTCACCTATCGAACTGATTCGCAAAGCGGAGGAGATAGGCCTTATCCATGAAATCGGACAATTTGTCATTCGTACTTCTTGTCAAATGATGGTTAACGCCTTCCCGAATGGCGACGAGGCAATTGGCCTCTCGATCAATATCTCTCCTAGTCAACTGATGGCCAAAGACTTCCCTAACCTGTTGAGTACTATTATTGATGAGCAACAGATCGATCGTCAGCGCATCACGGTCGAGATTACTGAAAATGTGCTTATCGATGACTTAGAGATCGTCACGCCAATTCTCAATAACTTACGCGACAACGGTTTTACCATCTCGCTCGATGACTTCGGCACAGGCTTCTCTTCACTCAGTTATCTGTGCAATTTACCTATTAACGAGATCAAAATTGA
>NZ_JATABG010000260.1:0-7308 GCF_036533755.1 Vibrio sp. M260118
ACACCATATCCGGTTCAATCATCGAACTCATGATTTAAGAGCGACTTATGGCACCTACCGTCTTGATTCATTACTTGAACATTATCCGGATGTTGGAGATGCGATGGCTTTACTTATGGGGTGGATGGGACACAAAGATGATAAAACAACATGGAAGTACATCCGATACCTAAGAAAAGAAAAAGCAAACCAGAGCGCCATGGTGATGTTAGATCAAATATTAGAGGAAGCAATGCTATGACTTATTCTCCTCCGCAACTAACCATAAAACTTCGCACCGGGGTCAAACAAACGTTCACGTATGACTTCACTCGTTTTTTCTACAAAGGTGTTGCTTTTAAAAGAAATTTACAACACGCAGAACCTGCAAATCGAGATTCCGATGTTATTAGATGGTACCGAATATTCAGCGAGACAAATGAATACTCGGATCTAACAAAACAAAGCTACCTGCGAGATTTTGCAAAGTACGTTCGTTTTTGTGATTCGAAAAAACTTAATCCAGAAAGCTCAACAGCTGTCGAATCATGGGAACGACACTTAATAGAGCAAGTTCGAATCTCTTCAATGAATGTCAATTCTGCAAGAAAAATGATTTCTTGCCCTAAAAAATGTTTGGAAATGTTTGGTAACCCAAGCGCTGAGTGGTTTTCCCCTTACAGTTTATTTCGATCCGAACCCAATCCAACTCAAGGCTACTCGGATAGAGAGCTATCTTCCTTGATCAAAATTATCCACTCCTTTTTCAGACAGATCTCCAAACAAATAATGGATAGTCCAGAAGTTCACTTAAATGCATCCGGCAATCAAAGAACAGCATCCTTTACCTATAACCAACATACACATGAGATTGCCTCCCCAATAACAAAATGTTTTAGTGCTGCCTATTTCATGCTGTCGTATTACACATGGGGTAACACGACTGTCCTGCTAAATATGACAAAACCTAAAGAAAAAGTGTTTGAAGGTGGCAAGTGGTTTGAACAAAGCGTGTTAAAGCCACGAGCAAATAAATACGTATCTATATCTATTGGTGATAACGGTACATTCCATGTTCCCAAGATTGCCCTTCGATTTTTTGAACAGTTGTTGAAACTGAGTAGTCTTATATCTTCAGAACCTCACCTCCTTTGGCGTGCTAAAAAAGGAAACATAGCTCCCTTGGAACAAGGGCACATACAAAACTTCTCAAAATGGCTGCAAGAAACATTCGCTATCAAATCTGATGAAGGTGAGCCACTACGCCCTATGGCGTCAAAGTTTCGTGCCAGTGGCAGTTATCGATATTTATCGAAAACCGGAAATGCCACAGAAACAGCGTTGCTCTTAGGTAATACTCCTTACACACTATCAAAACACTACTCCTCAGGTAATCAGGTTGAAAACCAGAAACAACTACTTGCAGCAACTCACACTATTGAAGGGGCAGCTAGATGCTCAGATATAAACAATGCAAAAGAGTTTGCAAAAAAAGAACTAGGACTAGAAGTTCTTCCCTATGAGGATTTTCTTAACAAATATGCAGATAAACATAGTCAAAAGACGATCATTGGAACTGGTTGTAAAGATGTCTATTCCAACCAAGCTGATAAATATAGACGAAGGAATAATTTCAGTCCTAAAGACTTTCTCGTCGACCACCTAGCATGTTCTGACATTCAGAATTGTTTCAACTGTGAAAATCAAGTCATCATTGAAAGTATCGAAGACATCTGGTGTCTATTGAGCTACCGGGATTCCATCGTTGACTCCAAAGTTCACCATCTCAATGAACAACACTTTAATAAAAACTATTCTGAGCTTTTAAGCTCTATCAATCGAATAATGTTTACCATACACCCCAAAGTAAAAAGACTAGCAGAGAAAAAACTACAGAATGAAGGAAGACACCCTCTATGGCCTGAAGGCATTAACTTAGATTTCTAAGGGCACTCTATGACTCCATTATTTGAACTACCTAAGAATATTCTCAAGGAAAATATTTCCGAATATAAAAGAGTGCTCGACTTATATGTAAACAACCATTTTATAGAGTTAAATAATGTAGTTGTGACAAAAAAGTATGATGGTAGTGCTCAAAGCTACTTTGGGGATGAGGAATGGAACTTTTCTGCATACTTAGACACCAGAATAGTCCACAAAAAGCAGGTTATTTTTTCTTCATTTTCAAACGAAAATTTGGCTAAAGAAATGAAACTAATTTGTTTCTCATGGCTCTACATTTCAGGCCATCACAGAAAAGGCGCAGTGATTAAACCAACAACCCTTCTAAGTACCTTCCTATCAATTTTTCCATACCACCCGATCAAACTTCAGCCAAGTTCTCTTTTGAGTTAACAGGTAAGACTAAAGAGGAAGGTACTAATCAGTTTTATGCTATGCCGACGAGAATAATGGAAAGGGTTTACGGTTATTGCTTTAGAAAAATTGACGAGTACTACCCACATAGAGAAGCTATCCATGAATTACTGCATGACCTAAGAGAAAACTACGTAGAAGGAAAAAGACGTGTTGATGAGAAAATAGAAAGTGGAACTTGGCAATGGATGAATAAAGAATCTTATGACTATAGAGTCGAAGTCAACAAGCACATGCCTTCTAAGTATAAGTCCATAATTAGTGCTCATTTAGAAAACACTCCTCTAAGCAGCAAGTTGCCCAACGATATACGTAATTTCCACAGTGCAATCATTGAGTTACAAACTATTTGCTTCATCACCTGTGGCGCCCTTACAGGAATGCGTCGTTCTGAGCTATATTGCTTAAACTCCAATAGCTTTCGAGAAAAAGAGGTATATGGTAGAAAATACTATGTTCTCCGCTCAGAACACCACAAATTTGCTCAAGGGAAAGGAAAACCAGCAGAGTGGGTAACAACCAAACTTGCAGAAAAAGCCATCAATATTGCGGAAGCTCTCTCACGGCATATGCGAATTCAACTGTTAGAAGATGAAGACCCAATGAGCGAATATAACTCATCTTGCTTGTGGTTGGGACAAGGGCGTAAATCCTTAAAACCAGTAATTATACAAGACAATAGTATGAGAAGGCATTTTCGACGCATATGTCAAAAAGCAGATGCCAAAATCACCGAAGATGACCTAAATGAATTTCGTCTTATTAACCCTAATAGAGAACCCAAGAAAGCAGCTGAAATTTTAAAAATTGGCAATATTTGGCCGCTAAGCACTCATCAGTTAAGGAGAACATTTGCTGTGTTTTCCAAACGACACAACCTTTGTCACGACATAGCAATAAAACAACAATTTAAGCACTTAGATCTCCCCACATCAGAATGGTATGGAGAAGGAGGCCTTGCCAGTAAAATCAAAGCACTGCAGATCGATACTGAACTCAAGTCATTCATCAACGATGTTATTCAAGAGTCTACAACACAAAAAATCCACGAATGGTACGAAGGAAAGGAGTCTAACAACCTTATGGGGCATATGGCTGGGGCTATCAACAAGAACCGGTTGGCCCTCCCTAAAAAATATAAAGCTTGGGATTCGATAAATGACCACGTCAAGGCCGGTCGTCTAACTCTAGTTGGTACGCTACACTCATATTGCATGGCTGGATATGAGTGCCAGATGCATAAGATAAGTTCACCCGCAAACTGCATGAATTGTGAAAACCAACTCATTGGCCAAGAGCAAGTTGAAAATTGGCAAAAGCGTCATGCTTGGGTCTCTCAACAAGTAAAAGACATGGATGCTATCGGTACCTTAACTAGCTCAATGTACTCTCATTTCATAACGCAGATTAGAGCAGCAGAAAAAGTACTACACCGATTTAAAATTCCATTCGAAAAGTTCGACATAGGAAGCGACCAGTATGAGCAAGTCCCAAATTACGAGGGTTGAGCTGGAAAATGCATTAAAGCGTATTCTGAGTGGGAAAACCGAACGTATAGCTCCAAATAGAAAAATTTCTGTCAAAGCGGTAGAGGAAGAAGCAGGGCTAGGTGATGGCTCGGCCTACTACTACAAAGAAGTCATTGATGAGATAAAAAAATCGGCCTCAAAGCGCTCTCCCAAGAACAATCTTGAGAACATGTTTGAAGAAAAACTATCAAAGCTAAGAGAGCGTTTAGCAAATGAATCTAGGTTAAAAGAGAAGTATCGTTCTCAAGTCGAAGAGTACAAAACTCAATTAGCTGATATGGCAAGTCAGCATAACCAACTCGCCCTAATCATTCAGCAATACCAATACAAAGTTGCTGAATTAGAATCTACAGATACCGTTCAACTATCAAATACGTCAAAAGAATATCGTGACCCCGATTGATATAGTTATCAAGTATTCTCACTACTTAATTGTGCAACGGTATGTGCCTCCTATGCCAACTTTGCTCTAGCTCTTAACCTTTCTCTAGCTTGCAGCTTTTCGGAAACTTGCTGGTACAACCTTGCTTCTTCATTTTCCCTATCCGTGATGGATATTGCGAGTGCATAATCTTCTTTTTCTTTGACTTGATTACTAGCCCATGGGGTATCTTGCCGAGTAACAACTAAGAAGAGCTTCCTGGGTTTATTAAACTGACTGTATGTCCAAGTGCTGGATTGTAACGTGCCCCTACTCCTATCATCTTGCGTAAGATCCCTCTTAGTGCCATCACATTCAGGTATCGATTGAGTTGTTTTCTTATTTTCATTATTAAATGACTTGGAGACCGCTTCCAACGAATCACCATGTACCAAATGATACTTTATCTTAGTTGCAATATATTCAAGTCGAGTAGTGCGAACTGAAGGACTATAAGCCAGACTAACGGTGATAGTTCTGGTCGCCTTTCCTTTACGAAAATAGTCTTCTGGAATTGGAAGCTCAAAGAACTGATGTGTATCATTTTCAATTTGTTCTTCACTAATTAGTACTACATGCTCCTCAGATGATCGAAACAAACTATCTTCATCAATAACCCCATAGCCAGCAACACGTCTTACATCCTTCTTGTCTGAAAAAGTGGCACCCAACTCTGGAGTTATACGCGCATGATTAGCTAATAGCGCTCGAAGAAGATTCGCAGATGAATCGGGATAACTGTTCAGTAACCTTCCTGCTAGGTTGGTAATATAAGGAGCAGAAAAACTTGTACCACTATACTCACTTAATAGCGTATTACCTTGAGGGTTATGATTTAATGTAACTACACCAAGGTGTTTAAATACTTGCTTCCAGCTCTTTCCTTCTAACCTAGCTGGTATAGCAAAGTTTCCACCGTGTGCTAAAAAGTCAGGCTTCAATACAGACTTATCGCTTTGACTACTTCTTGAAAATGGAGAAACTTGACCTTCATTCGCAACATGTAGTTCATTGATTTCCCCCTGTCGTTGATAGTAGCGTTCTGTGTACGTGGAAGTGTGCTTTGCCATCGCCCCTACAGTTAGCACATTAACAGCTGGAGCGGGATCAATAAGCGCAGCATCATCGGATAAAAGAAAGTGAGGGTAGTCGTCTCTCCAATTACTTATTCTTTCAGAACCGCTATAGTTACCAGCTGAAACAACAATTAAGATATCAAGTTCTCTAGCGAGTTCATCAAGTGTAACTGCGATACCTGATACATGGTTATGAAGGTATGGTGCATTTTCGTTACCAAGAGAAAGATTATATATACGGCACCCATACTCTCGATAAAAATACGAAATTGCTTCGCTCAACGTAGACTCTATCGTTTTTGTATCAAACTCAGTTTGGCCATTTGAACCAGTAGCCAATACTTTTCCGCTTAAAAGCCACAAGTCTCTAGTCCAATCGTTACCATCAATTCGAGCTTCTAAATCTCCAAATAGAGCGACACCTGCAACTGCGGTTCCATGTCCAACGTAGTCAAACTCATCTTCTCTATCAACAAAGCTCTGAGCATCACCAACCGCACCCTGAAGTAATATGTGGTTGGCATTAATACCGCTATCGAGTACACATATTTTACTTGCTGACTCTGCAACTGTATTTAGAGTTGGAGGAAGAATGTTTACATCTAAGTTTAATTGAGCGAAATCGACGCCTGTCTTTGGCGGGAGGTCAACTTGACGAACATCTCTGTGTTGAAGCAAGTATTGCGCTTGATTTAAGTTAACTGTAACTCGGAACATAACTAAGCTATCCCGATTAACTTTGTCTAGATGCTGAATATCTTCTGAGCTTAACCAATTTAAAAAATCAGATACGAGAGCATTTCGTGCAATGCTCCCCGTGCTACCGAGTGGCCAAAGTTCAACATCTAATCGAAAAGTATCTTCATCTGGAAACCCAAACTGTTGCAATGCCCAACTTTTACGATCTTCGTACCCCCACGCATCAATCTTATCAATTGCAAACAATAGGTTCGCATAAGTTACATACTCTCCATCAACCAACAAAGATAAGCGTTCATTGAATTGTTGTAGTTGCTTTTCATCGGCAAAAGCAATGTAAACTGTCTGGTCTTCTTGACTTACTATGGATATGCCATGTTTCGTTATTTCTTCAAAACTCATTCTCTCATTCAGCTTTATCTGAATAAGGTTTCGTGATGTGCTACCACCAACCTGGTCTGATATTACCTTTCGAAAGGTCTCTACTTGCTTTTTTAGATTCTTTACGTGCTCTACCGGGTTACCACGTTGAACTTTAGTGCCAAAGCCTGGACGAGACCTCCTTGGAGTTAAAGGAGTCTCCTTGGAAAAAGAAAGGTGAGGGTAAGCTCCTGCCATACTGCATTCCTTTGCGCATTATTATTAGATTTGACTTTCTTGTTCTAGTGCATTTCTTAGCATTCTAATGGTTAGAAATTCCTTCCCCTTTAAGATCATTCGCTTAACTGCTCGCCTTATTATTCGCTCAATTATTGCTGGTGACTTATCTCGGAAAATGGCATGAAGTTCGGAAGAATCTAGATCAAACTCTCTCCTCACTCCACGGAGCTTCAGTTGCAACAAATCTTGAAGCTGGTTTTGGTCTATTTCTGGAAACTCTACAATTTCATCAAATCTGCGCCAAATAGCGCTATCAAGAATTTGCTCATGATTAGTAGCTGCAATGATCGTACTCTTTCCATCGTAAGAATCCATCATTTGAAGAACGGCATTAACTACCCTCCTCAGCTCACCATGCTCTGAACCATCATCACGCTCTTTCCCTAAAGCATCAAACTCATCAAAAAGAACCAATAGTTTATGCTTGGCAATAAAATCAAACACTTTTCGTAAGTTAGCAGCAGTTTCCCCTAGAAACGAGGACACAAGAGAATCTAAACGAACTATAGCAAGTGGTCGTTCTAACTCGTAGGCCATAGACTCAGCAGTTAACGTTTTGCCACAG
>NZ_JATABG010000261.1:0-5182 GCF_036533755.1 Vibrio sp. M260118
TGGAGGCGCGTCCCGGAGTCGAACCGAGGTCCACGGATTTGCAATCCGCTGCATAGCCACTCTGCCAACGCGCCTCTGTGACACCAAGTGGAAGAGTGTTTAACTCGATTCCTCTTGGGTACGGGATGCATTCTACCCATTCGAACTAACGAGTCAACACTAATTTTGAAATTTTAAATCGTTTGTCTATTAAACGTGCAAAACGACTCAAATTAGCGTGTTTGTTCGTAAATAATCGAGCAAATCCACCAAGTTAATTGAGTTTACCCCCACATCAAATACAAAAAAGCGGGCCAATGCCCGCTTTAATCAGTGATGTTCTTCATCTAACAAATCATCTTTTGCAGCCATCAGGTACTGCGCCATCGACCAGTAAGTCAAAATTGTAGCAATGTATAGCGCCGCATAGCCTAACCAGATCATCCAATCATCATAACGCCAAATCAGCACCCATAAAGCAAACATCTGGCTGACGGTTTTGACTTTACCAACCCAAGAGACAGCAACACTAGCGCGTTTACCAATTTCTGCCATCCACTCACGCAGTGCAGAGATAATAATTTCACGAGCAATCATGGTAACGGCAGGAATAGTAACCCAAATACTGTAGTAATGTTCAGTAATAAGAATAAGTGCAGTCGCGACCAGTACTTTATCCGCAACCGGATCAATGAAGGCACCAAATCGGGAAGTTTGGCCCAGTTTTCGCGCTAACATTCCATCTAGCCAATCGGTAAAACCTGCGACCCAGAAAACCATCGCCGCAGCGAAAGGAGCCCAACTATAAGGAAGGTAAAATACAACGACAAATACTGGTATGAGAAAAAGTCGTAACAAAGACAATATGTTCGGGATATTTAAACGCATATTTATTTAAGGCTCTTTTTGTGTGCGTATGTTTGTATTTAGTGCTTCAAACCGGGCCTTATGGTGCGGGATTTTTACTATTGTTTCAATGCTTGATAAATGTTTTCTGCCAAAGAAACGCTAATACCTGGCACTTTGGCGATTTCTTCCACACTAGCTCGTTTAAGTTCTTGTAACCCCCCCATATATTTGAGCAACGCCTGTCTGCGTTTTGGACCAACCCCTTCAATCCCTTCTAGAGCACTGGTTCTACGCGTTTTACCACGCTTAGCTCTATGGCCCGCAATGGCATGATTATGGCTTTCATCACGAATATGCTGCATCAAATGCAGAGCTGGAGCATCACTTGGCAAGTTAAATTCATCCCCTTCGACCGTAATCAAAGTTTCCAAACCTGGCTTACGAGTTACCCCTTTTGCGATCCCGATCAAGTGGGGACGCTTAGGCCAATCACCCCAAT
Organism: Vibrio sp. M260118; assembly: GCF_036533755.1. NCBI lineage: Bacteria > Pseudomonadati > Pseudomonadota > Gammaproteobacteria > Vibrionales > Vibrionaceae > Vibrio > Vibrio sp. M260118. The sequence continues at coordinate 1,328 of NZ_JATABG010000261.1, forward strand.
ATTGACATATAATTTCATGGGCGCGGTTAAGCTGGCCCTTACCACCATCAATGAAAACGATATCAGGAATTTTTTCTACGTCGAGCTGCTTAGAGTAACGACGCTCCAACGCTTGCCCCATCGCAGCATAGTCATCACCCCCAGTTATACCCGAGATGTTGTAACGACGGTACTCTTGTTTTACCGGGCCTTCATGATTGAACACGACACACGATGCAATGGTGCTCTCCCCCATGGTGTGGGAGATATCAAAACACTCCATGCGAGCAATACTTTCCGTACCAAGTAGCTCTCTAAGCTCTTTAAAGCGTTGAGAGATGGTCATCTTATGATTGATCTTAGTTGTAATTGCGGTCAGCGCGTTGGTATTGGACAATTTAAGATAGCGACCACGCGTTCCTGTCGGATTGACATGAAAATGCACTTTCCGACCCGCAATTCCAGACAATGCCTCTGCGAGAGAGTCACAATCGTCTATTAAACCACGGTTGAGTATGATGCGTGTCGGTACCGTGCGCGCTTCATTGTGACTGAGATAGTATTGGCTTAAAAAACTGTAAAAAACTTCTTGTTGAGTCGTACTATTGGGAATCTTAGGGAAATGGCTGCGACTACCTAATACTTTTCCGTGACGAATCATCAAAATATGGATACAAGCGATGCCATTCTCTTGAGCAAAGCCCAGCACATCCATATCGTCCATCGAATCTTCGGACACAAACTGCTGCTCCTGCACACGGCGGATAGCTTGTATTTGGTCTCTGAACTTAGCTGCATCTTCAAAACGCAGTGATTGGCTCGCCAGCTCCATCTTCTCAACGAGAGAGCTAAGTACCTGTTGATCTTTACCTTGTAAAAACAAACGCACTAAATCGACAATCTCAGCGTAATCCTCATCAGAAATAATGCTACTAACGCAAGGCGCAGCACAACGACCAATCTGATACATCAAGCAAGGTCGAGTTCGGTTGCTATACACCGTATCTTCACATTGACGAACTGGGAAGATTTTCTGCAGAAGGTGCAGCGTTTCTCTCACCGCGCCCGAATCGGGATAAGGGCCAAAATACTCACCTTTACGTTTCTTAGCGCCGCGATGCATCGATAAGCGAGGGTGCTTATGACCACTAACGAAGATATAAGGGTAAGATTTGTCGTCGCGTAATAGCACATTGTACTTGGGCAAATATTGCTTAATGTAGTTGTGCTCTAATATCAACGCTTCGGTCTCTGTGTGAGTCACAGTGACGTCGATTTTAGCAATATTGCTTACGAGGGCACGCGTCTTTTCGCTATCTACCTTTGCACGGAAATAACTTGAGAGTCGCTTTTTGAGATCTTTGGCTTTACCAACATAGATAACCACAGCATCGGCGTTATACATTCGATAAACGCCGGGCTGATTGGTTACTGTTTTGAGGAAAGAAGCCGAATCAAATTGGCTCATACCATTACCATATAGAAGGTTAGAAAAACAATGATGGTAACAGTGCCTTATAATGTCTCGGTATCTATCATTCCATGTCGAATTGCTAGGTGAGTCAATTCCACATCTCCGCTAATGTCTAGTTTATTGAATAGACGGTAGCGGTAGCTGTTTACCGTTTTCGGGCTAAGGCTTAACTGTTCTGAAATATCAGTCACCTTCTCCCCTTTGGTAATCATCATCATGATTTGCAACTCGCGCTCAGACAGATCGGCGAATGGGTTTTCTGAAGCCGGAGAAAATTGGCTTAGTGCCATCTGTTGAGCTATCACTGGTGATATATAGCGTTGACCACTATTCACCATACGGATCGCGTTGACCATTTCATCTGGTCCCGCGCCTTTAGTCAGATACCCTGCGGCACCTGCTTGCATCACTTTAGTTGGAAACGGATTTTCCGTATGAACAGTTAAAACGATGATTTTAACATCAGGATTAAAACGCAAGATCTTCTTGGTCGCTTCAAGACCGCCAATACCCGGCATATTCATATCCATCAAAATGACGTCAGCATGATTGCTTCGACACCACTTTACTGCTTCTTCACCGCTCTCAGCTTCCCCTGCCACGTTCATTCCACGGACGTCTTCAATAATACGTCGTATCCCTGTGCGAACCAGCTCGTGATCATCTACAAGGAAAACATTTATCAAACTTGTATCTCCACACTCGATTAACTTGGCTCTGAATCCATGATTATATGGATTACAGTACAATCGCCTAGTTTAACTCAAATTACTAATTTCGCTTACTCTGAATATGTGCTCAAACGCAAAGTTTAGCAAGTACTAATTATCATAACTGATACCTAAATTGTAATTAACATATTAATCAAGGAGTTAAAGTCTAGTATTGATGATTTTTCAACCAGTACATAAGGTGACTCACCGCAAGTTACGCGGATAACTATTTAACTTTCGACACTTCTTCCTATCAAGATAATAATTCTGGTTGCTATTGTGCTAGTCTAGCGCAGTCGATGCTTTTCAATTGCTCTTCTCAGAAAAATAACTCAATGACTATTCAAAACGGATTCGTACTCACTCGGCAAGCTCGTGATGTTGGCCTCACAACCCAAATCGATTTGTGGCTGTCTACCCCGCAAGGCCCAACCCAACTATTAGTAGAAGGTGAACGCCCTGTTTTCTTTGTCTATAAAGAACAGTTAGAGGACGCAATTCAACTTGCCAACGACTCCACTATTGAATGGAAAACCGTTCCGCTCAAGGACTTTCAACTTCGACCCGTCGTTGCCTGTTATTGCCAAACGATTAAGCACTCTCAATCGCTATCTGACCTATTTGAACACAATGACATTACCGTCTTAGAAAACGATATCCGCCTAGCTGATCGATTCTTGATGGAACGGTTTATTAAAGGCGGTATTGAGTTTACAGGCTCTAGACAAACCAATGTTCGCCACCAAAGATATAGACAAGCTAAATGTCGCCAAGGTGATTACACACCAAAGCTAAATGTGGTTTCGTTAGATATTGAGTGTTCTGAAAAAGGTATTCTTTACTCAGTAGGCTTAGATAGCTCGAGGGACAGTCGCGTAATAATGATTGGCCAGCCAGAACCGTCTGAAACCCATATTCAATGGGTGGCCAACGAAAAAGCGCTACTTATCGCCCTAGTGGATTGGTTCAAGCAATATGACCCGGATGTTATTATCGGTTGGAATGTAATAGATTTTGACTTCAAGCTTCTGCACAAACGTGCCGAATGGAACAAAGTAAAACTTATGTTGGGCAGAGGCCATCAGTCCAGTTTCTTCCGTACATCTAACACCACTCAACAAGCTTTTATCTCCATTCCTGGCCGCGTCGTGATTGATGGCATTGACGCACTGAAAACCGCCACATACCACTTTCGGAGTTGGTCACTAGAATCGGTATCACAAGAGTTACTCGGCGAAGGTAAACAGATTCATAATGTTCATGACCGTATGGATGAAATCAATCGCATGTTTCATCACGACAAACTTTCACTCGCGAAATACAACCTGCAAGACTGCGTCCTAGTGAATCGCATATTCACTCATACTCATTTACTTGATTTTGCCATCGAACGTTCCAAACTCACTGGCGTTGAACTGGACCGCGTTGGTGGCTCCGTTGCTGCATTTACCAACCTCTATCTACCGCAAATCCACCGTGTTGGATATGTGGCCCCTAACCTTCAGTCAGAAAACTGGGTTGCGAGCCCGGGCGGTTACGTGATGGACTCTATCCCGAATCTATACGATTCAGTTCTAGTATTAGATTTTAAAAGTCTCTATCCGTCTATCATACGCAGCTTCCTTATTGACCCCATGGGGTTAATTGAGGGTTTACAACTCGATATTGGTGTTGGAGAAGATCAAGCCG
>NZ_JATABG010000262.1:0-5174 GCF_036533755.1 Vibrio sp. M260118
CTGGGAAAACTCTTTCTACAGGGGTGAAAAAAGCTGGTCAGAGCCTTAATTTAAGCGGCAGTTTACCTTACAGTGTCATTTTAGGTGCACCTGAAAACGTTTCAATGACATTAGCGAGTGAACCTGTCGACCTTTCTGGGTATACTTCAGGCAAAGTAGCAAGATTCAACTTACCTTAAAAAATACTATGCAATACGAATCTCCTATCAAACGTCGCCCATCGACTCGTATCTATGTGGGCGACGTACCTATTGGTGACGGCGCACCGATTGCTGTGCAGTCAATGACCAATACAAGAACGACAGACGTTGAAGCGACTGTTGCTCAAATTAAATCACTGGAAAATGTCGGTGCTGACATCGTTCGCGTATCAGTACCAACTATGGACGCCGCAGAAGCGTTTAAACAGATCAAACAGCAAGTAAATATCCCTCTGGTTGCGGATATTCACTTTGACTACCGTATCGCGCTCAAAGTGGCTGAGTATGGTGTGGACTGTTTACGTATTAACCCGGGTAACATTGGTAATGAAGAGCGAATCCGTGCAGTTGTTGACTGCGCGCGCGATAAAAACATTCCAATTCGCATCGGTGTTAACGGTGGTTCTTTAGAAAAAGACATTCAGATGAAGTATGGCGAGCCAACTCCTGAGGCGTTGGTGGAGTCTGCGATGCGTCATGTGGATATTCTTGATCGTCTTAACTTTGATCAATTCAAAGTGAGTGTGAAGGCATCGGATGTATTCCTTGCGGTTGACTCATACCGACTGTTGGCACAGAAGATCGACCAACCTCTTCACTTAGGCATCACTGAAGCAGGTGGCGCACGTGCCGGCGCGGTAAAATCGTCAGTTGGTTTAGGTATGCTGTTAGCAGAAGGCATCGGCGATACTCTGCGTATCTCTCTTGCAGCGGATCCGGTAGAAGAGATCAAAGTCGGTTTTGATATCTTGAAATCTTTACGTATTCGTTCGCGCGGTATTAATTTTATTGCCTGTCCGAGTTGCTCGCGACAAGAGTTTGATGTGATCGGTACAGTAAACGCACTTGAACAGCGTTTGGAAGACGTCATCACCCCAATGGATGTCTCTATCATCGGTTGTGTGGTAAACGGTCCGGGTGAAGCCGAAGTGTCTCACTTAGGTCTAGCAGGAAGCAACAAGAAGAGCGCGTTTTACGAAGACGGTAAACGTCAGAAAGAGCGTTTCGACAATAATGACCTTGTCGACCAGCTAGAAGCAAAAATTCGTGCGAAAGCCTCAACGTTAGATCAAGCAAATCGCATCGACGTTAAAGTAAAAGATTAATCTCAACGTAACCAAAATTACGGTAACCATTTTACGGTAAAGAACTGTGGCAAAGAAAATCCAAGCAATTCGAGGCATGAACGACTGCCTTCCGACTCAATCACCACTGTGGCAAAAGCTAGAGAACACAGTGAAGAACGTAATCAGCGCATACGGTTACAACGAAGTGCGCATGCCAATCGTTGAGATGACTCATCTATTCAGCCGTGCTATCGGTGAAGTGACTGACGTTGTTGAAAAAGAGATGTACACCTTTGAAGACCGCAATGGCGATAGCCTAACTTTGCGCCCAGAAGGTACAGCAGGCTGCGTTCGTTCTTGTATAGAGAACAGCCTTATCAATCGTGATGAACAGCGCCTGTGGTACATGGGCCCGATGTTCCGTCACGAGCGTCCACAGAAAGGTCGTTACCGTCAATTCCATCAGTGTGGTGTTGAGGTGTTTGGTCTAGACGGCCCAGACGTTGATGCAGAACTTATCATGATGACTGCACGTCTATGGCGTGAGCTAGGCATCGACAAGCATGTACGTCTTGAGCTGAACTCAATCGGTTCATTAGAAGATCGTGCTAACTACCGTACAGCACTGATCGCTTTTCTAGAGCAGCACATTGATATTCTTGATGATGACTGTAAACGTCGTATGCACACTAACCCATTGCGCGTACTGGACACGAAAAACCCAGACGTACAGGCAATCCTAGGTGATGCTCCTCGTCTATCTGATTATTTAGGTGAAGAATCCAAGCAACATTTTGCTGGATTGTGTGAACTTCTTGACGCGGCAGGTATCGAATACACAGTTAACGAGCGTTTAGTTCGTGGTTTGGATTACTACAACCGCACGGTATTTGAGTGGATTACCGAGAGTCTTGGTGCTCAAGGTACTGTGTGTGGTGGTGGTCGCTACGACGGTCTGGTGGAACAGCTAGGCGGTAAAGCAACACCTGCAGTGGGCTTTGCTATGGGGCTTGAACGCTTAGTTCTAATGCTAGAAACTCTAGAGCTAACTGAAGTTCGTCGCAGCGTTGACGTATACATGGTGACGGCCGGTGAAGGTACAATGCTAGCGGGTATGAAACTTGCCGAGTTACTACGTGAACAGGTAGCTGGCCTGCGTGTTATGAGCCACTTTGGCGGTGGTAACTTCAAGAAACAGTTTAAGCGTGCAGATAAAGTAGGCGCTGCTGTGGCATTGGTTCTTGGTGAAAACGAAGTTGCTGACAACACCGTGGTCGTAAAAGATTTGATTGGCGGAACTCAAGAGACGATGAGCCAAGCAGATGCCATCACTAAGCTAGCAGAGCTCGTATAATATTAATGATTTTTTGAGTGGCAGTTTCGGCTGCCGCTTTTGATGTAAGAGGACAGGAAGTGGAACTCTACGATACTGAAGAACAACAAGTAGAAGCCATCAAAGATTGGTGGAAAGAGAACGGCAAAGCAGTAATTTTAGGCGCTGTCGTTGGTTTAGGTGGTCTATTCGGTTGGCGCTACTACCAAGATTCTGTAACAGCAGCTCAAGAAGCCGCTTCAGAAAGCTACACTAAAGCGGTACAAGCGCTTGCTGAAAAAGGTGCTTCTGCTGAAGGTGATATCCAAGCCTTTATTGATGCAAATAAAGAGACAGAATACTCGGTTCTTGCTGCGTTACAACTGGCGAAAGTACAAGTTGAAGCAGGCAACCTAGACGAAGCGCTTGCTCAGTTAGAGTGGGCAAAATCAGCGACTAAAGATGCTGCAGTGTCAGCGGTACTTGATTATCGTTTAGCTCGTCTAAAAGCTCAGCAAGGAGAGTTTGACGCCGCAGTAGCGCAGCTAGCAAACATTGCTGATGAAAGCTGGGCGGGTCGCGTTGCTGAATTAAAAGGTGACATCCTTCTACGTAAAGGCGATTCAGCGGCAGCTTACACAGCTTATACTGAAGCGCAGCAGTCAGGTGATGCAAGCCAGACGCTACAAATGAAACTGGATGATCTAGCCAAGTAAGGGCGTCGCATGAAGAATATGCTTAAAAAAGCACTCACTACCGCGATGTTCGTTGGTGTACTTGCTGGTTGTGCTAGCGAGGAAGATACGATCATTATGGCGCCTGTCCCGCAGGTAGATAGTGAGTTTACGCCTACTACTCAATGGACTGCGTCGATTGGTAAAGGTGTTGATCAATATTATTCAAAGCTAACGCCTGCATATGCCTACGGTAAAGTCTTTGTTGCGAGCCGCGACGGTCTAGTTAAAGCGCTTGATCCAGAAAATGGCAAACAGCTTTGGCAAACGGAAGTACCTTCTGATGTTTCTGCGCGTCTGGCAGGTGGCATTACTCCAGGTTACAGCCAACTCTTTATTGGCAGTGAAAACGGCCGTGTATTGGCCATTGATGAAGAGACTGGCAAGATTAACTGGCAAGTTGATGTGGGTGGTGAAGTGTTAACTGCGCCAGCGACTGACAACAACTATGTTATTGTTCATACCAACAGAGGTATTTTAGTCGCTCTTGACCAAGAGACAGGTGAAACAAGATGGAGCATCAGCACTGAAGTTCCAAACCTGACTCTGCGTGGTAACAGTACTCCTGTCACGTCTTCGGGTGGGGTATTTTGGGGGACCGCCAACGGTCGTTTGGCTGCCGCTATTGTTGAACGTGGTCAGTTGATTTGGCAGCAAGCGATTGGCATGCCGCAAGGAGCTACTGAGATTGATCGCCTTGTTGATGTCGATGCCGCGCCGCTTATCCTAGGAAGCTCACTTTACATTGTTGGTTACAACGGCCAACTTACCGCGATTGACCTTCGTTCAGGTAATGCTGCGTGGAAACGTAACTACTCTTCTGCGACAGACTTGGCCAGTGACGGTCGCCGCTTGTTTGTTGTGACTGAAAAGGATCACCTAGTTGCGGTTGATGCGCGTAGCGGTACAGAGCTATGGAGCAATGACCAACTAGAGTACCGCTTGCTGACGGCACCTGTAGTCCTTGATGATTATCTTGTTGTAGGCGATAGCGAAGGTTACCTGTACTGGATTGATCGCACTGGTGGCGAGATTGTCTCTATGCAGCAAGTGAACAGTAGTGGGTTTGCTGTTGGTCCGATTGCAGTACCGGGTGGCTACGTTCAAGTGACTCGCAATGGCGATGTAAAGAAACAGACGATCAACAAATAATTGTGTGATATGATTCACATTCGGCTCCTAGCTGGTAACAGTTGGGAGCCGTTTGTTTGTTTTGGAACCGAGTGTGGTTATAGGTAATGGCGTGAACTCTGCCGAGTTGTTACCTATAACTACATATAGAAAAGAATATCGTAGAGGTTGTTATGGTACCTGTTGTTGCTCTAGTAGGGCGTCCGAACGTTGGTAAATCAACGTTGTTTAACCGATTGACTCGTACTCGTGACGCATTGGTTGCGGATTTTCCTGGCTTAACTCGTGACCGTAAATATGGCCAAGCCAAGCTTGGTGATCATGAATTTATCGTGATTGATACTGGTGGTATCGATGGCACAGAAGAAGGTGTTGAGACCAAAATGGCTGAGCAGTCGCTAGCGGCGATTGACGAAGCTGATGTAGTGTTATTTATGGTGGATGGTCGTGCTGGCTTAACGCCTTCAGATATCGCTATCTCTAATCACCTACGTAAAATTGAAAAGCCTTCAATGCTTGTTGTGAACAAGGTCGATGGTATTGATGCTGACGCAGCATCTGCAGATTTCTGGCAGCTTGGTGTTGAAAACATGTACCAAATCGCAGCGGCTCACGGGCGTGGTGTTGGTGCATTGATCGATCGCGCGCTGAACCCGTTTGCGGAAAAAATGGAACAAGAAGCGCGTGGTGAGATCGAAGATTTAACTGATTTGGTCGACGAGGAAGAAGA
>NZ_JATABG010000263.1:0-5161 GCF_036533755.1 Vibrio sp. M260118
CGTAATGTGGCCCTTATTGTATCTGTCTGATTCTATTTTATGTCTCGTCTCTTTATTGCCGAAAAACCGAGCCTTGGTCGTGCTATCGCAGCTGCATTACCTGGGCCGAAGAAAAATGACCAAGGTTTTATTCGTTGCGGTAATGGTGATGTGGTGACTTGGTGTATTGGTCATTTGCTCGAACAGGTTGAACCTGACGCCTATGATGAGCGGTATAAAAAGTGGAATCTTGCTGATCTGCCTATTGTCCCACTGCAGTGGCAACTCAGGCCACGAAAGTCAGCCAGTAAGCAGCTCTCCGTAGTCAGAAAGCTACTTAAAGAGTCGAACCAAATAGTCCATGCCGGAGACCCAGATAGAGAAGGGCAGTTGCTGGTGGATGAAGTATTGGATTATTGCAAAGTGAGCAAAAGCAAAAAAGAGGCGACTCAGCGTCTTTTAATCAGCGATTTGAACTTGCCTGCAGTGAAACGTGCGTTGAATCAGATGCGCAGCAATCGAGATTTTATCCCTTTATCGGTATCTGCTTTGGCACGTTCACGCGCGGATTGGTTATACGGTATGAACATGTCGCGTGCTTATACCCTACTTGGGCAAAAGGCTGGCTACCAAGGCGTGTTATCGGTTGGGCGGGTACAAACTCCTGTACTGGGTTTAGTGGTTCGTCGCGATGAAGAGATAGAGAACTTTATTCCTCGTGATTACTTTACTCTCCATGCTCTAATTCCATACCAAGACGGCGGTAGTTCATTTGATATTCGAGCCCGCTGGAAGCCGAGTGAGGCATGTAAACCATGGCAAGACGAAGAGGGTCGAGTACTTAATCGTAAACTGGTTGAGAATGTTGCTAATCGAATCGCTAATCAACCTGCTGAAGTGGTTGAATCGGAGCAGAAACAAACCAAGCAGTCCGCACCATTGCCTTATTCATTATCAGCCTTGCAGATAGACGCGGCGAAGCGATTTGGTATGAGTGCGCAGCAGGTGCTCGATACCTGTCAGTCACTGTATGAAAAACACAAACTGATTACTTACCCACGTTCAGACTGCCGTTACTTGCCACTGGAGCACTACGGCCAAGCAAATAGTGTATGTGATGCGATAGGGAACAATGCCAAAGAGCTGGCCAATGCTGTCTCGGGTGCAGATCTCGGTATTAAATCGAAAGCGTGGAATGATAAAAAAGTTGATGCCCATCATGCGATCATCCCTACACCGAAAAAGGCCTCTGTAAATGCGCTGTCGGGTAACGAGATGAAAATCTATCAGCAGATCGCGCGCCAGTATCTGATGCAGTTCTATCCTGCCGCAGTGTATGCAGAAGCTAAGTTGGTGTTCGATATCGCAGGTGGCACCTTTATCGCCAAAGGCCGTCAGCTTGTCTCGGCTGGTTGGAAAGAGCTAATGGGCAAAGTCGATGATGAGGACGCGAGCGTGGATGCGGTTCCTCCTTTACCTGAAGGTAGCGTTCTAACGTGCCGCGAAGGCGAAATTAAAGACCGAAAAACAGAACCACCAAAGCATTTCACCGAAGCAACACTGCTACAGGCCATGACTGGCATTGCTCGTTTTGTTGCGGATAAAGAGCTGAAAAAAATACTCAAAGAGACCGATGGTTTGGGCACTGAAGCGACACGTGCCGGTATTCTCGACACACTTTTTAAACGTCAGCTACTGCAACGGCAAGGTAAGTCTATTTTAAGTACGCCTGCTGGAAGAGGTTTGATCCATGCGCTGCCAACAGAGTCGACATTCCCAGATATGACCGCCAATTGGGAGCACCAGCTGCAAGGAATGGCGGAGCGCAACCAAGCCTATCAACCTTTTATGCAAGCTCTACAACAGCGTATTGATGGGTTGATGACACAAGTTCGTAGTGGAGAGATTCCAGCATCGCTGCGCCACTTGCCTAAAGTCGAGCGTCCAGCTTATAAGCGTAAAAAAGGTGGCTACCGTAAGAAGGCGTCAGGCAAGTCATCGTCCAAGAAAGCTTAACCTACTTTACGTCCACAACGTTTAAATAGCTGTTGCCAGTAGTTTACATGCTGGCGTATCGCTTGATGGAAAGCTCGATAGTTGTCCTGTAGCGGATACTCGTAAGGATGGATGTAGGGCTGAGGGGTAAATATAGCTAGGTTTGGTAGCAAGGTTTGGTAGTAGCTATCTAATTCAGCCATGTAAGGCTGTACTTTGCCGATGTACTGTTGCTCAAAGACATTATTCAAGTACTTAAACTTAGTGGTATCGCGATTTTTTCCGCATATTATTAGTGCGTCATACTCAGATAGCTGCTGTGTAACTCGATTTAATCCAATGGCTGTGTTTGCTAATGAGTAGTTGAGGTCGCCAATTATCGCTGTTTTATCAAGCACCTCTTGTACATCGAACACCTTTACTTGGGAATCCATCTCAGCATCGTTAATAACGTTTAGTGCTTGATTAACTTGAGCGAATGCATAGAGCATGTCTTGGCTGAGCCACTGATTTCCCGTTAGCTGTTTTTGCATCGTGTCGCTGCTAAATAGTAGGTTCCATCGATGCATTGCCAATTGAGAGCTCTTTTGCTGGTGGATTAGCGCTAGCGTGTTTCTTAACTCAGGTTCTATGTCTTCGCCTTGTAGGCATTGCTCAACGCCAGTCAGTAGCGCCCTTTGATAGTCATAGTTACTGAACTCATCAGCCACCTTACCTAATATGGAATTTCTCTCCGCAATGAGATTAAACAGATTACACTGTCGAAGTTGATAACTGTCTAATAGGCCAATGGAGAGAGTTGGAATCTCTATTTTTAGGTCACGTTTGCGTGGAAGTTGGGTGTTACCACCCGCTTGTTTAGGCACCTTGTCAGCATCCTGCACTCTGGCGACACGAGTTAAGTAGTCTTCAAGCAGCACTCCAGATGTATTGTCGCTACATCCGGTAGCGATGCTCGTCGTGATACAAGCAATGGCAATGATGCGAGTGAAGGATTGTCGATTCATACCCATAGTGGTTTTAACTTAATCACTAAGTTATAGGTGAACTACCAAGGTAAGCTATCACCGTTGTAGTTAATAAATTGACCGGAGCATGATTGGTCGGAGTTTTCTATCACTTTAGTTAAACCCTGTGTAGAGGTTTTGATATCAATCAGAGCATTCGGCCCGCCCATTGCTGTTTGCACCCAACCAGGATGAAGAGCCAATACTGTGAAGCCTTGGTCGATTAAGTCGTTGCTTAGGCTTTTGACCACGGAGTTGAGTGCCGCTTTCGACGAGCGGTAGATGTAACCACCACCGGAAGTATTCTCTGTCATGCTGCCCACTTTAGAAGAGAGACAAGCAATCTTCTTTAGCTGACCTTTTTGCAGGTTTGGATATAAAGCTTCTACCAATTTCAATGGGGCAATGGTGTTAATCTCAAACACTTTTCGCCATTCATCCACATCAGTATTGCCAAATCCGTAGCCTTTTGGCCCATAGTAGCCCGCGTTGTTAATAAGTAAATCAATGGCGGGCAGTGTATTAGTAAACTCACTAAGGCCCTGGTAATCGGTGACATCCCACGGGTGGCAAACGAGTTGTTTACTTTCAAGTCGCAGTAACTCTTGTGAATGGTTTTCTGCGCGGTAAGTGGCATGTACTTGCCAGCCATCAGCAAGGTAGTGTTTGACGAGTCCAAGACCAATGCCTCGGTTCGCACCCGTGATTAAAACCGTTTTCATAGTGTCATTCCAATAGCGATAGGTGGTGGCTGTTGCCACTCATTGAAGCAACTTTTGCTGGGGATTGCAAAATGGGCATGAAATATTTCATCCATATGAAACTTTTCATAAAGTGCACATTGTTCCTGCACTATTTTCATCAAAATTTCGTGACAAAATCCGCTGATTTTCATGAAATGAAAACGATTTCAAGATGTTATTTTGAAACGTTTTTAGCGTAACTTTCTAATTGAGTTCAACTTAAATACCGCCGGGTAACCTGGTCAGTTTCATGGCCTTTTTCGCAGCGAGTGGATGTGAGTTGCGACGACATTTTCAGTTGTTTCATTACTTATTATTTGTTCCGAAAGACGAGAACACTAAAAATAATTAGGGAAATAACATGAAAAACTTCAAAGTTTTACCAATAACTTTAGCGGTGGCCGCTTCGCTTGCTTCTGCCTCTGTACTTGCTAACGATACCGATATCTCTGACCTAGAACAGCGTATTCAAGAGCTGGAATCTAAGTTAGTTGAACTCGACTACGTTAATGATCAGCAACCCGCTGTGTTAACACCAGATACTCCAGTTCCTTCAGGCATCATTTTCTCTGGTTACGCGCGTTACGGTGCGCATTACTCTAATGGCGATCGACGTTACGTTGAAGTCGGTAGTTCAGGTCGTTCCCTTGGTCGTTTGGGTAACGAAGCCAACGGTGGTGAAGTGCAATTGGCTAAGATCTTCCAAGCAGACAACGGTGCTAAGTGGGACTTGGTGTTCATGGTTGATGACTGGAACAACGATCAGTGGGGCTCTTCGGGCGGTGTTAATTTGAAGAAGATGTACGCTGGTGTAACTAACGTTTTTGAAAGCCAACCTGAGCTCTACTTATGGGCAGGGCGTGACTTTCACCAACGTCCACAACAAGGTTTAAACGACTATTTCTGGATGAGTCATGATGGTCAAGGTGGTGGTTTCAACAACCTAAATCTTGGTGGCGCTAAGCTCAATATGGCTATCGTTGGTGCTGTTGATAGTGAAGACGGCGCATTAGGTAATGACTCCGGCCGTTATGCGGTTACTTCAAAACTGCACAGTATCGATCTTGGTATTGGTAACCTAGATCTCTACGCCAATTATGGTTTCGCTTCAGATGAAGCCAACACGACTTCAGACCCTAAAGTGAGTGATCGTACTGCATGGCAGGTTGGTGCAGTGATGGGATTGGGTGATTCAAACAAGCTGGTCATGAAATACGCCGATGGCGCGGATAACTCAGTGTTCGACCTAAAAGGCGATGACTTTAAAGTGACTTATGTCAGTCTTGAAGGCGGTTATGCAGCTTCAGACCAATTTATTATTGATTACTTAGCGTCATATAAGAATTTCTCTGGTTCAGATACTGACGAGAAAAATGAATACGCAGTAATTGCTCGTCCTCAATACCAATGGAATGAAGTGCACTCTACTTGGTTAGA
>NZ_JATABG010000264.1:0-5150 GCF_036533755.1 Vibrio sp. M260118
AAGCTATTGGGCGTGAAAGTGGGCTCAATTGGCGATGCTAACGGTCGCACTCCTGGCTGTAAGAGCTACGTTTACCAAAACGAAGATCAAGAAGTTTATAAACGCCTTATTGTTTCTGAAGACAACAAGAAGCTCCTTGGCGCGGTAATGGTGGGTGACACCTCAGACTATGGCGACCTGCTTCAGCTGATGCTAAATGAGATTGACCTGCCAGAGCATCCAGATGCGTTGATCTTGCCAGCACATGCAGGCGCAGAAAAACCAACGCTAGGTGCTGATGCGCTACCTGAGTCAGCGGTTATCTGTTCTTGTTTCGACGTAACAAAAGGCAAAATCGCAGAGGCAGTTGCACAAGGTCACCACACAATTGGCGATATCAAAGCGGTAACAGGTGCGGGCACAGGCTGTGGTGGTTGTATTCCACTTGTGACTTCAGTACTCAATGCAGAGCTTGAAAAAGCAGGTGTTGAAGTGAAATCTGATGTGTGTGAGCACTTTGCATACTCTCGCCAGGAACTATTCCACCTAGTACGCATTGGTGAAATTAAGTCGTTTGAAGAGCTATTAGAGAAGCATGGTAAAGGTTACGGCTGTGAAGTGTGTAAGCCACTTGCAGGTTCTATCTTAGCGTCGTGCTGGGGTGACCACATCCTTAAGCCATCTCTGGTTAAGTTGCACGATACCAATGATAACTTTCTAGGTAACATGCAAAAAGACGGTACCTACTCAGTGATCCCACGTATGGCTGGTGGTGAAGTTACGCCTCAAGCCCTAGCAGCACTGGCTGACGTTGCTGCAGAGTACAATCTGTACACAAAGATCACCGGTGCACAGCGTATCGGTCTATTCGGCGCGCAAAAAGATGATCTACCCGCAATCTGGAAGAAACTGGTTGCAGCAGGTTATGAGACAGGTCAAGCGTACGCAAAAGCACTACGTATGGCGAAAACGTGTGTCGGCTCTACTTGGTGTCGTTACGGAGTTCAAGACTCAGTTGGCTTGGGTGTGATGATTGAGAACCGTTACAAGGGCATTCGTACTCCGCATAAGATGAAGTTTGGTGTCTCTGGCTGTACTCGTGAGTGTGCGGAAGCGCAGGGTAAAGACCTAGGTATCATCGCTACCGATGCAGGCTGGAACATGTATGTGTGTGGTAACGGTGGTATGAAACCTCGCCATGCAACGCTACTAGCAGGCGATCTAGACCAAGAAACACTGATCAAATACATCGACCGTTTCATGATGTTCTACATCCGCACGGCTGCGCCACTACAGCGTACTTCGGTATGGTTCGAGAACCTAGAAGGCGGTATCGATTACCTACGTGAAGTCATCATCGAAGACAAACTTGGTATCAATGACCAACTTGAAGCGGATATTGCTAAGTTGGTTGAAGAGTTCCGTTGTGAGTGGACAGACACCATCAATGATGAAACTCAGCTTAAGCGTTTTGCTCACTTCATCAACTCTGATGAGCGAGATGAAAACGTTAAGTTTGTAACCGATGGCCGTGAGCAACATCGCCCAGCAACATATACAGAGAAAAACTCTGAAGCGGTAGCTGCAAAGCTTCAAGGCGACATCATTCACGTTGAAACGGTTTAAGGGGAGAACAGATTATGGCATTTACACAAGTTTGCAATATTGAAGACATCATCCCAGGTACAGGCGTTGTGGCATTGGTCGCAGGTGAGCAGGTAGCCGTTTTTCGCCCAAGAGCAACGGAAGAAGTTTTCGCAATAAACAATATGGATCCTTTCTTTCAATCTAATGTTCTATCACGCGGACTGATCGTTGAGCATGACGAGCAACTTTGGGTGGCTAGCCCATTGAAGAAGCAGCGCTTTAACCTAGCGACGGGTGCTTGTATGGAAGACGAGGCTAAAAGCGTCAAGCCTTACCAAGCACGCGTGATTAAAGGCAAAGTCGAAATTGCGGCTTAATTAGTCGTTAGGAGAGATTTAATAGCTTAAAGGTTTGTTGCAGTAGGGCTATGTAGGGTGGCTTTGCAGCAAGCCTTTCACTATTCAATTTCAACTTTTAATTACACATTTTATTAAGGACAACCTTATGTCTACAGACTTTAAACCTGCAGAATTCGTACAGACAATGATCAACGTTGGCGAAGCAAAAACCAAAACTAGCACGCGCGATCTACTGCTACGTGGAACCATGGCAGGTATCATCCTTTCATTAGCGGTAGTGGTCGCGATCACCACTATTGTTCAAACGGGTATGGGCGTTGTTGGCGCGCTAGTGTTCCCGGTTGGCTTCGTTATTCTTTCAGTCATGGGTTACGACTTAGTAACAGGTGTATTTGGCCTTGCTCCACTAGCAAAACTTGAAGGTCGTCCGGGTATTACTTGGAACCGTATTTTCCGCTGCTGGGGGCTTGTCGGTCTAGGTAACCTAATCGGTTCACTGCTTGTTGCTTACCTAGTTGCTGTTTCTCTAACGGGTAACTTTTCACTAGAGTTGAACGCAGTAGCGAAGAAGTTCATCGCGGTATCTACAGCGCGTAGTGCAGGCTTTGAAGCGATGGGCATGGACGGTTGGATTACTTGTTTCGTTCGCGGAATCTTCTGTAACCTAATGGTATGTTTAGGTGTGATTGGTAACATGACAGCGCGTACGGTAGCAGGTCGCATAGCTATGATGTGGTTCCCAATCTTCATCTTCTTTGCACTGGTATTTGAGCACACTGTAGTAAACATGTTCCTATTTCCATTAGGTATGATTCTTGGTGCTGATTTCGGTATTGCGACTTGGTTAAACTTCAACTTGATTCCAACTATCCTTGGTAACATCGTTGGTGGTCTAATCATGACTTGTATTCCACTTTACCTAACTCACGCTAAAACTGCTCCTTCTCCAAGTGATGACGAAGAAGTAGATGCAAAACCAGCGCTAGCTAAATAGTCTGGCATCAGCCCCACGTTGATACGTGGGGCCTTTGTTTCTGCTAGACTAGCCGCCAGATTTGAATATAAAAAGTCATTACTTCTATCAGCTAGTAATAAGAGTGACTCTTTATATCCAGATTTAAATGATAGGCATGACTATGTGTGCAAATTCAACCGCTCCTAATCAGCAAGGTTTTGTTTCGTTAGTTGGGGCAGGGCCAGGTGATCCTGACCTACTCACCGTGAAAGGTCATCGTGTTATCCAGCAAGCTGAAGTTGTGGTGTATGATCGACTTGTATCTCCTGAAATCTTAGCGCTCGCCAATAGTGATGCCGAGATGATCTACGTTGGTAAAAAGCTCGACTTTCATTGTGTTCCTCAGGATGAGATTAACCAGTTGCTGGTCGAAAAGGCACTAGAGGGCAAAAAGGTCGTTCGTCTGAAGGGTGGTGACTCATTTATTTTCGGTCGCGGCGGTGAAGAGTTAGAAGAATTGGCTTTGCACGATATTCGTTTTGAAGTGGTGCCAGGCATTACCGCAGCTGCGGGTGCGACAGCTTATGCAGGTATTCCGTTGACACACCGCGATCACGCTCAAAGCGTTCAATTCATTACTGGTCACGTGCAAAAAGATGGGCGTGAAATTGAATGGCACTCGCTAGCACAATCGAACAACACCTTAGTGTTTTATATGGGCTTAAAGCAGAGTGGCTATATTACTGAAAAGCTTTTAGAAACAGGGATGAGTGACACCATGCCGTGTGCAATTATTGAAAACGGTACTAGACGTGAGCAACGCGTGTTTACGGGTGAACTAAAAGACTTATCTAGCCTTGCTAGCCAAGCGGTAAGCCCAGCATTGATTGTTGTTGGTGGCGTAACGTCATTGCACGATAAGCTGAAATGGTTTAACTAAAGCACCGCTCAGATATTTACCAATGCCGCATTAACTGCGGCATTGTCGTTTCTGGGCAGCTGTAATTTGATGCTTGTTCTGATAAAGTTTCGCCATTGAAGTTTGAGGTAACCTGCATGGAAAAAATCGCGATTTTCGTTGATGTACAGAACATCTATTACACCACTAGAGACAAATACCGTAAGAACTTCGATTACAACCAGTTTTGGTATGTCGCCACTGAAGGACAACAAGTTGTTGAAGCCAATGCCTACGCGATCGCTTCAACCGATCCTAAGCAACGTCAGTTCCACCATATTTTGCGCGGAATTGGTTTTACGGTAAATCTCAAACCATTTATCCAAAGGCAAGACGGTAGTGCAAAAGGGGATTGGGATGTGGGTATCGCGTTAGATGTGTATGAAGCCGCTTCGAAAGTCGATCGCGTCATCTTACTCTCTGGCGATGGTGATTTTGAAGTGTTGGTCGAGCGAATCAAAAATCGGTTTGGCACCAAAGTCGACGTGTATGGCGTTCCTAACTTAACCGCACAAGCCTTAGTGGACGCCTGTCACCGCTACATCCCGATTGATGATTCACTATTAATTCAGAGATAAAGACTAGTTCTCTTCAGTATCGGAGACTTGCTCAGTTTGTTCATTCAACTGCTGAGCTTTTTCTTCCTCTTCCATCTTCGCACGTTCTGCTTTTGAGATGTAACGCGGCTTATTGCTTTTATGCAGCTTCGCGTTTTTCTTCTTCACTTTGGCTTTTAGGATGCTGTTGATTTTCTTTTTACGGTTCATGGTATAGCTCAATCGCGTTTGGGATGCGCATCCTACCAAATTCTGCTTGGCATTGCACAGCTAGAAGCACGATCATTTTAGTCTTAACTTTATCTATATTATAAATACTGGATGTATTTACAGCTTATTGATGCATAGGTCCAATATAGTGTGGTTTTGCTGGCTAACTGGGCTTGTTTTTACTTAGGGAATTTAGCCAATATTCATAAGATTCAAAGTTATAGCACAGTACTTTGGCACAAAAACGTGCTAGCCTAACCAGACATTTGAGACGGCTTGTTTTTATGGCCTCGCAGAAGTCACAAATCAACGAATATGTTTTTGGAAGTATAGACTTATCAAAGGTTGACCGACTACGGCTGGGCGGATAAAAACAGTCGGCAGACTATTAAAGATGTTATATGCTTTCGTCTGTAGAAGGAATAGAACTTATGTCACTTTATGAGAAACGAAATAGCAATTCGCAGCAGGAAGACGCAATGTTAGTTGCTTCGGATTCTTGGTTTTCAGTTAAATTTGCCCAAGAAGCAGCAAAGTCTTGGAAG
>NZ_JATABG010000265.1:0-5138 GCF_036533755.1 Vibrio sp. M260118
GAACTGGAGTTCCTAGATGAGGGTTCTCCTTCAAAACGAACCGAATTCGACACCGAGTACCGTCATTTCCAAAAACAGTCTGTTGCCCTGATGAACGACCTGACTGAGCTTGAAATAGTCATTCCAGAGCTGACAAAACTTAGTAAAGATATATCTTTGTATGAAAAAGGTTTTACTGAGTTGGTTGGTAGCTATGGCAAAGATACTAAGCATGACCAACAGCTTAAAAATGAGATAAAAGTTCTGTTTAATGATATTTTCTCTATTTTTCATCATATTGAAAAGGATCTACAGGGTGAAATAGAACATGCTCAAAGCTCTATTGGTCGATTCATTGTTTTCTCCATTGCAAGTGTCACAGCTTTACTTATCATGCTCTCCTTTTTCATTAGCAGGAGTATTCAAAGAAATATAGCCCAGCTTAGCCAAGTGATGACTATGGTAGCGGATAATCATGATTTAACTATCAAAGCTCATGTGGAGAGCAACGACGAAATTGCCGATATATCAATGCAATTTAATACCTTATTGTCAAGTATTCAGCAGTTGGTCAGCCAAGTACAAGGTAGTGTCAATGAACTTGGTGCAGCTTCAACCCAACTTCAGCAAAGTAGTTTAGATACAGAAAAAGCCCTAAACCAGCAACAACTTGAAACCGACAGTGTTGCAACAGCAGTTACAGAAATGGGTGAAACCATTAAAGAAGTAGCCTCAACCACAGAGCAGGCTTCAACCAATACGCAGAAAAGCTATAACCTAGCAAGTCAAGGACTAAGTGATATAGCGATAACAAGAGATACCATCGCAGAACTTTCTGGTGATTTGAGCTCGGCAAGCAGTGAAGTTCAGCGACTTTCTGAGCTATCCGAACAAATTAGCTCTGTACTGGATGTGATTAAAGGCATTGCTGAGCAAACAAATTTATTGGCGCTTAATGCTGCAATAGAAGCTGCCCGAGCAGGAGAGCAGGGGCGGGGCTTTGCTGTCGTCGCGGACGAAGTAAGAACTCTCGCTGGTCGAACTCAAGATTCAACCGAAGAAATCTCGAATATTATTTTGGCTGTTCAAGAGCAAACTCAGACTGTGGTCGGGGTGATGCAACAATGCAGCAGTAAAGGTCAAAGTAGTTCGGAAGTTTCAGAGCAAGCTTATTCAAGGCTTCAGTCAATAATGGAGGAAATGCAACTGGTACTGGATAACAGCACGCAAATCGCAGCGGCGGTAGAAGAGCAGAGTACCGTATCGGGAGAAATTGCTCGCAATGTTAATGTAATAAGAGATTTGTCGTCAATTAACGTACAAGCGGTATCTGAAAACGCCCAGTCCACTATCGTAGTAGCGAATCAAGCGGATGACCTAACAGCCGCTGTTAGGGTGTTTAAAGCCTAGAGTTGAGATAGCTCCAGATAAACCAGAATCAACCTTACACCACTCGATTTATCAGAAGCAAACCTTGACGGGCTTAAGCCTGTCAGGGTGAGAGCTAAAACAAGTAGTTATGCAACAAACACTTTCTGCTTAACTTTAACATTTTGCTCGGTTTTGGGAGTTTTCTTTCACCGCTTCTCAGACACCAATCATGAGAAAAAGTACGATGACTCCAGTGGCGAGATCCGCCGCTGAGTAATTACGTTAACACAGAGTGGGGCAAAAATATTTTAGACTAATAGCACTAAGGCGCCCTTGTCCCGATCCAAACCAGAAACCCAGTACCTTAAAAGGCGTTTAAAAACCTTGTCAGGGCTGCTCTTTTCTTCCTGAATATCTTTGTTTTATTGCTTTGAAAAATCAGAGACTATCCCCTAAAAGTGCATTTAGCCCTCTCAAACTAACCAAATGGCTCATACAGGTCCCCCCACTGTTCATTTGGAATCGATATGCCATTGCTGCTTTTTCGCTTTGTGTTTTTCCTTGCTCTTTATCGATAAC
This sequence comes from Vibrio sp. M260118, assembly GCF_036533755.1. NCBI lineage: Bacteria > Pseudomonadati > Pseudomonadota > Gammaproteobacteria > Vibrionales > Vibrionaceae > Vibrio > Vibrio sp. M260118. The sequence continues at coordinate 1,930 of NZ_JATABG010000265.1, forward strand.
TGTATCTAGGTGCGCATGATACTTTCCTATCGTTATGTAAATATCTTGTTCAGACATGTTTAGACTTTCGCCCCTCAAACCAGAAAAAAACTGCATCATCAATTTGGTCCCCTTAAATGAATACTTTCGCTCAAGATCAATAAAGTTGTACGAAAAGAACTTCCCTGGGTCTAGCTCCAATAGAGATATATCAGAAATAGAAGCTCGCTCTGCTGATGTCTCGCTCCCGCTAACTTTGGCTAAATAGTAGAAGCACTGAGATGCACTTGTGTAAATGTCAGCTTTGAGCTTTGCTATTGTTTGTTCATCGGTTAGCTCAGATGCGATTAGTCTTGTTGGCATAACGCTAATTAAAGTGGATAAAATAGGCAACAAATGCTTGGCTTTCATAGTATTCGGTCAATGGCAAAGTTGCTTCTTGATTGTGAAATTAATTCTTTATCACGTTATACACAATGAATATCAGATATTCTTTAAAATCGGTGAGGTACTTAAACGCCAGAGGCAGATCTAACTTTCGAAACTCGAACGCGCTTTCTATTGAATCTGGTAAAGGGTGCATTTTTTAGAGCAGTAACACTAAGGCACTTTTTGTCCCGAGGTGAGCTAGAGCGATAAAGTGCATCATGTGTTAAAGTGTACAGTGAAGCCGTTGGACAAGCCGCTCAATGCTTCATTAAGCTACTTCTTGTGAACGGCTTTATCTAATTTTTATGACAAGTTTGCTGCAAAAAAAGCCAAAACTAGTCTAGTTTACGGAAAATTATGACAACTGCTATGATTAGGGTTGGAGTAATGAGTTTATTAACGTAACTCACTATTTAAGATAGATTTTTATCAGAAATGTCAAAATTTATGTCTTAATTCTTTTCCAAGGGTAGCGAGATATGGGTAAGGTCTACGATGGTCTGCACCGAATTAGCTTCTTGATCAATGAAGAAGGCGTGATTGAACACGTGTTTAATAAGTTCAAGACCAAGACTCACCACGAAGTAGTACTAGACTACTTAAACGAAAACAAGTAATTGGTTGCTCAAATAAAAATGCCAGCTTAGTCGCTGGCATTTTTATTTACTCTTCACGATACATGGGTTACACAATAAACTTATTTAGAATTGCATCTTGCTCACGAACGTTCTCTGTCTGAACTTGCATTGCCATATTCGACTCTTCTGCAGAGTCGGCGACTTGGGTTGACAGATCTTTGATCTTCACTGTATTGCTATTTATCTCTTCTGCAACTAGGCTTTGCTCTTCTGCCGCTGAAGCAATTTGCATGGTCATATCAGTAATACGTTGAATCGCCTCACGAATAAGTTGCAGCGCACCATTGGCCGCTTGTGCCTTATCAACAGCGTCTACTGCCGTGTTCTTACTTTCATGCATCGCCGCAGACACTGAGCTCGCCCCTGATTGAAGCTGTTCTATCATACTACGAATTTCAGTTGTCGACTCTTGTGTACGCTGCGCTAGAGTACGTACCTCATCTGCAACCACGGCAAAACCACGTCCAGATTCACCAGCACGAGCAGCCTCAATGGCGGCGTTTAGCGCCAGTAGGTTAGTCTGGTCGGCAATATCGTTAATTACCTTCAAGATAGTTTCGATATTAGCGGTTGCTGACTCAAGACCTTGAACCTCTTCTACAGCTTGATCAATGCGTGCAGAAAGAGTGTCTATGGATTGGGTAGTTTCACTTACGACTGCTGAGCCACCTTGTGTTGCTTCATCCGCCTCTTTTGCTGCCGAAGCCGCACCTTGAGCGTTATTTGCGACTTCTGTAGCAGTAACAGCCATTTCATTCATGGCAGTCGCCAGCTGTTCAAGCTCTTGCAACTGGCTACGCATTGCTTCTGCAGAGTGCTCAGCACCGATTACCGTCATCTCAGTACCACGCAAAATCTCTGCACCAATCGCTTTCGATTGCTGGATTTGCTTCTGTAGCGTTTCAGTAAAGGTGTTAAAGCCTTCCGCGAGCTCAGCAAACTCTTGGTCAGTGTTAGTATCTAGGCGTTTGGTTAAATCTCCTTGCCCAGAAGCAACATCTTTAATCGCATCATTGAGTGTTGCCAAAGGTTTCATTAGCACCTTGATCAAAAAACTCAATATCACCACACTGAGAATCACGCCTATCACGACATAGATTATTGAGCTATTGCGCATTTTATCGATGGTAGCGAACGCAATATCTTCATCCACGATAGCGCCAATATACCAATTCTCTGAAGGCACTTTCTCAAATCTCACTAGATAGTTCTTGCCATCTTGTTCAAATCTTTGCTTTCCATCACCGACATTCGCTTGAGGTAAGTACTTGGAAATATTCTCGCCATTATACTCCGCTTGTGGGTGCGCAATGGTCGTTCCATCGGCCGTCACTATAAATAGGTAACCTGCATCATGCAGGTTTACGCTGTTGACCAAATCAGCCAAGCCACCCAGTTCCATGTCATAGAACATACCTGCGATGAACTGACCATTTTCCTTAACTGGAGTACCAATAGAGATAATCACCTTCTTAGTCGAAACGTCCACATATGGATCAGTAACGACCAGTTTACCTTGTGCTTTAGCGTCTCGATACCAAGGTCTCACTCGTGGGTCGTAATCAGGCCCCGCTTCCCAACCGTCATCATTTTCGACAACAAATCCATCCACCTCGTAACCAAAACCGACAGCCAAGAAGCTCTCTTTCAATTTGGGCTTTTCGAGAATTTGACTCACTAATGCTCTATTTTGTGGATCGATTTCAATCACTTCAGTTGTCGTCTGAGCAAAAGACTTTTTACTTTCCATTTCAGAGACAACGGTATTTTTTACACCTTCGACCATCTCGGTCAGGCTAGTATCAACAAGCGCTTCAACTTCCTGTTTTACAGTGTTTAGCTGTTGAACAGACAACAATGCTACAGTGACCAGCAACAGGGCCGATGAAGCTGCAACTATCTTCTGGCTAAATTTCATATATTCCCTCAATTAATCTGCAAGCTTTATTATTATTGTATTTAATACTTTATCGGCCAACGCAACGATTGCTTAAGAATTATCTTACAACTATAACGTAAATATCCGTCTCTGTTGATAAATAGGCTAAATAAAGGCGTACAAAAAAGCCCCAAAAATCACATTTTGGGGCTCAATGAGCAAACGTTTGCCTGCTTACGAGGCAGGTATTAATTCCTGACTTCGTCTTCTTGGCTAGGCAAGGC
>NZ_JATABG010000266.1:0-6483 GCF_036533755.1 Vibrio sp. M260118
GGGCAAGACTGTACCGAGTATGATCGACTCTATGGCCGTCAACCCGGTAGCGCAAAAGGCAATAAACTCAGAAATATTCCGCTTTTATCGCGATAAAACCATCATTCCAGACACGGTCATCAAACGAATAATTGCCATTGCGGAGAGTAATTAGAAAGCATGTAGGGGTGTATTCGTTTCACCCCTACTTCGAGAATTTACATGATTCCGCGAGCAACACCTACTCGACGGCCTTCTTCCATCTCCCACTGGATGCCGTATCTATCAATCCAGTAGAAGAACGAAATTGGAAAACCGTCAAGTTTCTCAGGATGGTAGTCATCCGAAGAATTAATCATCGTCACACCATCCTGCTGCTTTAGGTAATTAAACACAGCGGTGCAGTTCGAGACTTCCAAGGCGATATGCCTTGGGCCACCAATATCATATGTTTTCGGTTGAGGAGGAATCTCCGATTTTCCTGCAGGCTTATGGTAGCGCATCAATTCTAAATAGACTGATGCATAAGGATGCTTGAGAAACAACACATCTAGCTCGACATCTTGGCCAGATAACCCCGCATCTTGGTTAAACTCTGCCATTGAAACATTGCGATAATCCATTTTCTGACCTTGATCATCGATAGCACGTTCAAAGCCCAATACTCGGTGGTAATAATCGGCCGCACTATCAACATCTTCGACGACAATATTTACGTGAGACAGCCCAAGAATAAAACCACTGACATCTTTCTCGGTAAGACGTTTAAATAACTCCGGCTCAGCACTCGGTGATAATTCCACCGCATAGTTGACCACTTTGCCCTTATCGAGTGCTTCATTACAGACTAAATAGTCCTTCGTTTCACCTTTCTTGGTATCGCTTGGGCCAGACTGGATCTGAACATGCCATTGTTTTACAGAGAACCAGTTAGGATTAATAACATACGCTGCGGCGACCATATCAAACGGGATAAATCCATGGCTTGAACCAAACAATGTTGCCCATTCTAAAGCCCATATACGTGATTCTTTCTCAAGATATTCCGCCAGGGAGCTACCGTTACGCATCTCTTTCAGTTCATGGAAATCAATCCAAATGTCATCGCAAACCTCGAACGGAATAAGCGTCAGCTGAACATCACTATTTAATAGAACATTAAACGCGGCTTCGTCGACCTCAAAGTTGAGATCTCTAAATGGTCTCAACTGGCGTTTGCTTGCGACAAAGTGTTGATCTTTATTCCTTCGACCTGCAACACAAACGACTTGTTCAATATTGCTAACCAATTCAGGAAAGTGCTTAATTAACAGTGCGATATTCGTCAACGCCCCTATCGCAAGAATAGTCAGGGGGCCCTGCTCTAATTCTTGCGCGAGATTTTTAACGGCGTCGGGCAAATCACGCCCTTCAGCTTGCGAATAAAATACCGAACTTCCTTTAGAGACAGTTAAGCTTGTCGGTCCAAACTTGGCGGTGAATTTCGTCGCTATTTCAGTGGTTACTTCAATGTCATCGGTGTTGCCAAGTGTTGAACTCAAGCCAACAATGTCGACTTCCTGACTTCGAAACAAAACACCTAAAGCATATCCATCATCAACATCACAAGGAGCTAAGCCATTGTAGTGATCGATGGTAATGTCTGTATCTATCCATGTTCGTTTTTGAGATTGATTTAAGAACTCTTTAGGGTCGAGGCTCTGCATAGACCTTCCTTTGATTTTGCTTTTACGTGAATTTGTTCAAATTAACTTACAATGCGGTAGGTTATTCGATGATCAAAGTTTGGTTGTACATCACAACATTTCGACCATGCTCTTTACCGAGATAAAGCTGCTCGTCCGCCTTGACGATAGCCCGTTGAATACACTGATCAGATTGCTCAAGTGTGATGCTATTCGAGGTAGCAGAAATAGGGACCGCTCCAATAGAAACGGTCACCACTTGGTAGGGAAGGTTCGTACTATGTTCGATATTCAACTCTTGGACGCAGCCCCTGAAGGCGTCGACCCGACTCTTTAGCTTAGATTCATCCGTGCTAGAAAGAATGAAAACAAACTCTTCTCCTCCTAGACGGCACCCGAGCTCTTGAGGTTCCAGTAAATTGTTCAAGGTATTAGCAACGACTGTGAGCGTGTTATCCCCTTCAGTATGCCCGTATGAGTCATTAAACCGCTTAAAATTGTCGATATCGCACATCACAAAGTAAACAACTTCTCCCCTTTGCAGAGCTTGTTGTACGGTGCGCGCCGCGTGTTTCTGATACTTAAAACGAGAACCAATACCCGTAAGTGGGTCTGTTTCAGTTTGGTTATGAAGAATGCGTAGCTGGTTTTTGATTTTAGTAATTAAGCTAGAATAAGAACGCGCCAAATCACCAATTTCGTCTGCTCTTTTTATTTCAGGGATCTGAGACTGATCTATTTTTTCAATATCTAGCTTCATAGAAGACGCTAACGCCTTAACAGGACTTACTAGCCAAAATGTCACCAAGTAGATAAGCAAAAATGAAATAGCCAACGCGACTAACGCTTCAAAGAGCACTTTACCCAATAGATCATGTCTTATTTGGTTTAGCTCCGTAGCATCCACCACTGCCCTGAAATAGCCACCATTGTTATTGCGCAATTTAATCTGAACATGCAGTAGATCTCTCACCTCATCCAAGTAGTATTTAGACCCGTACAGTTTTTCGGGGATCGTTGGAATATCTAAAGACTGCAACTGCATGTGTTCGTTGATAGCCCTAAGGTCAACCTTGAGCTTGTTGATCAGCAGGTTAACCTTCTTGATATGCACCTTATCTGTTTCGGGTGTTGAGGCTAAGTTCTTTTCTAGTGCGGCCAGTTTATTGGAAAGTAGCCTGACCTCGTCTTCTGATACATCAAGCCTCCAACCTTTGCTTTTCTCTATCGAGTACCTTACCTTCACTTCTCGTGCTAGATAGTCACTAGTCCCCGACACTTCAGCGAACTTTAAGTTTGGCACCGCTTTTAGATTATCTAAGGTAGACTGCATCAGCAGATTAGCGTAGTTCCTTCCTGCAACTGACCCCGAAAAAAAGGTGTTGTAAGCTGCAAGTTGACTGGCCGACATATCAGCGAGATATTCCACCTTCATCGACCAATCATTTTGATAACGACTGTAAGACATCCCTAAAATGATTGATAAGACAAGTACCAGATGCGAAACAAACAACATCTGGTTTATCGTTAACCAACCAAACAAGCGATTACTCAATAGAGTTACTCTTTATTTTCAGTGTAAGTAGCAAGCACAGGCTCAGTACAGGTGCCATTAATACAGATATCTTTGTATGTGGTATGGCAACTTGAGCAGAAGCTTGGCTCTAGAGAGGGGTGCATTGAGCTAATATCTTTTCCTTGGCGGTCATAGCTTCCATAAAGTGCTAAGCCACCGATATGCTCCGTGACCCAAATGATTCCATCAACTTCAGAAACCGCCACCACTGTCGGGCCATCGGTATAAGGGCCATGAGTTTTATATTGTTCAAGCTTGTCAGGGTTGACTCTTATCGTTAAAGGCGAACCTTGTCCGTTGTTTATCCACGCGTAAGCACGCACAGATTCTTGAATGAAAAGAGAAGTATCAGGTGGTAAAACCGTATCGGCTGGAAGGTTCATTGACTCCTTTACCACTGGCCAGTCTTCCCATCCCTCAGGATAACTTGCATCTGAGTCTGCATAAGCACTGCCGACAACAGCAAATGAAGCTAGCACACACCACCAAGCAGCTAGCAGACGTTTTAAAACTTGCATATCATTCCTTCGATTTATGTTTCTTAAAATTTGTCTCAGTTTTCAGCACGAGCTGGTCGTCAGGCTGGCTAAATAGCGATCCTTTACCAAAGTCTGAAACTAAAATTTACACTTTTATTGACTATTGTAACGACATTGAGACGTCGTAAAAACAAAATGCTCAGAAAGAGTGACCTCAAGCACTAACGCAAAGACACACTAATGAGAACGGTAGTAATTATCAAAATTCGGCACATACTGCTCCCAAATGGGTGGCGTGCCAATGTAGTTTTGAACCGCCGCGATAAACTCCCTGACCAGCGCAGTTTGCTTGCGGTGAGGGTAGAGAGCATATAGCGCTAGGCCTTTGTTACACAATGTGTAATTGGTCAGAAGCGGTCTTAGCCCTAGCTCATCAATAGAACAATCTAGGTTTGATGAGGAGAGTGTCACGTAGCCTAGGCCATCTTGCACAGATGCAATCAAGGTTGGCACATCATTAACCTTCAACTTGCCCCTCATTTTGTAATTGAGAACGTTAGTTGAACCAGGTTGCTCGCTCAATCTGACCGTATCGACCGTCAGCGAGCGATTGCTGTAAACCACCGATGGCAATTTAACTAACTCTTCTGGCGTTTTCGGCTCACCGTACCTTTCAATAAAGCTATCTGAAGCAAGAATAACTGCGCGAATATCAGCAATCTTCTTGGCAATTAGGCTCGAATCATCCAAATGCCCTAATCTAAAGGCGACATCAAAATGATCTGAGATGATGTCGGAGCGCTTATCGTCCATCAATAGCTCAATTTCAACGTCAGGATAAGCCTGCATAAACTGACTAATGACAGGACGCAGATGGTTCTGACCAACGTGATAAGGCGCAGTAATCCGAATTCGACCTTTGGGCTGAGCATGATAAGAGTCTGCGATAGATTGAACATGGCTCAGAGTTCCAACAAGGTTATGTGCTTGTTCGAGGATCTCCTCGCCCGCTGGTGTCAGTGAAAACGAACGTGTGGAACGATTGAGCAGTTGCACCCCTAAATCTGATTCCAACTTTTTGATCTGCTTCGACAGAGACGAGTTGTCCATATCATGAAGAGCCGCCGCTTTGGTGAACGACCCTTGCTGAACCACATCAATAAACAGAGATAGCTGATTCACGAGTGCCATACAACGCCTCTACTTTTGCGCTCTTTGCCATTGAACTAACCACTTATCTAGGTGGTTGGCGAACTGCTGACGATCGGATTGACTGAGCGGCGCAGGGCCTCCCGTTTGGATACCACTGCTGCGCATCGTTTCCATAAAATCACGGATGTTTAAACGCGATTTAATGTTCTCTTTAGTAAACATTTCACCGCGAGAGCTCAGCGCATGACATAAACTGGTTCGCCACTAAGGTCACTTCTACTCCTGTACGTTCAGAAGCGCGAAACAAAATATCTCGCACAACCACAGGACAAGCGTCCGCATCTACCCAAATTTTCATTGTTTGTTATTCCTAATCACGGTCTATGACTGCCATTATACCCAAAATAATTGGAGCTGCAGATTCAAGAATGAAGGGTATACTGAGTAGTGTTATTTAAACTTAACAGCGGTACCACTAACACTAACCATCATCATGCTGCCGCCACTGCCAATTACTTCGTAGTCGATATCGATACCAACGATCCCATCCGCGCCTAGTTCGCGCGCTCTCGCTTCCATCTCTTGAAAAGCGATTTCACGGGCACGTCCCATCTCACGTTCATAGGCACCAGAGCGTCCGCCTACTACATCGCGGATCGCGCCGAACATGTCTTTGAAGATATTGGCACCTAAAATAGCTTCACCAACTACCACGCCCAAGTAGTCTTTAACTGGGCGACCTTCAACAACTGACGTCGTCGTTTTAATCATAACTCTCTCCTTATTTTGAGTGTTTTTATAACGTTAACCGAGGCTGAATAAAATCGATAAATGCCGAGATACGTCGCGCCACGGTAGAAGATTTATAGTAGACCGCGTTGACTAATTCTCGCTCGGTATTCAGCAGTTTCTCTCGCTGAAGCAGAGAGACCAGTCGGCCTTGTTCAATATCTTTTTGAACCATGAACCCTGACAAGCAGGCAATACCATTAGAAGTGAGTGCCAACTGACGCACCGTCTCGCCATTGCCCGAGGTAATCAATGGATTTAATGGTTGGAACCCTTTGAGTGGCCATTGGTTCAATACTTTTGGTGCCGTAAAACCGATCACTTGATGCTGCGCCAAATCAGATACAGATTTCGGCGTACCGTTTTGCTCAAGATAATCTGGTGAGGCAACGATGTGCAACGGACTTTTACCGAGCAGCCGAGCGTGAAGCGTAGAATCTTTTAAGCGACCAATTCGAATTGCCACATCCGTTCGCTTTTCGAGCAAATCAACAAAACCTTCGTTAGAAGTCAGCTCAAGCTCAATATCAGGAAAGGCTTGCTTAAACTCACGGATTAACGGTACCAACTGATGAAAAACAAATGGACTTGCAGCATCAACCCGCAGATGCCCTTTTGGCAGTTCGCCCCGGGTAACAATCTCCTCTTCGGCCTGCTTAATAATGTCCAATCCCTGCTGTACCGAATCAACAAACTGCTTGCCTTCAACCGTTAACTCTATGCGTCGGGTAGTGCGGCTGAGGATCGAAACACCTAACTGCTTCTCTATCTTACTCACGGCGCGTGAAACTCTTGCGACCTGAATATCGAGCACATTCGCAGC
>NZ_JATABG010000267.1:0-5086 GCF_036533755.1 Vibrio sp. M260118
TATGAAAACAATGTTTCCACTTTTGAGAGTTCCATCACTCTATGTAAGCTTTTGTTTTTACTCATTCACCAGTTTGAGCTTTATCTCACTAACCCAAGCAGGTAATGTAACCTCTGTCTTGAGCTAGGACTTATAACTACAAAATGAAAAATACGACAAAAATCCTCCACTCATGGAAAAGAATTTCTCTGATTGAAGAGCCTGTAACTCTGCCAAATGGAAACCATATAACTCACACCACCATCTCCCATCCAGGTGCTGCGGTCATCTTGCCTATTGATGAGGGCAACAACATCATCATGATTAACCAGTATCGCCCCTCACTAAAAAAGTGGTTGCTTGAGCTTCCTGCGGGAACATTAGAGGCTGACGAGCCTATTGAAGTCTGTGCACATCGAGAGCTCGAAGAGGAGACTGGCTTTAGCGCCAAGAGTATGGTCCCGTTAGGTCAGGTAACCCCGCTTGCTGGCTTTTGTGATGAGATTCAGTACCTTTTTGTTGCTAAGCAACTAGCTCAAACCCAGCGTTTACCTTGTGATGAGGATGAAGTGATTGAAGTCATCTCATTATCGTTGCAACAGCTAGAGCAAAAGATCGTTGATGGTGAGATTACCGACGCAAAAACCATCGCGTGTTTGAGTAAAGCGAAACTGTGTGGATACATTTAGGAGATTAGAATATGGATTTTCGTTCAGATACAGTAACCAAACCAACAGACGCAATGCGCAAGGCGATGGCTGAAGCCATTGTCGGTGACGATGTCTATGGTGATGACCCAACCGTAAACGAACTAGAACAATGGGCTGCCGAGCGTCACGGTTTTGAAGCTGCACTTTTTACCACTTCAGGTACCCAAGCGAACTTATTGGGCTTGATGGCTCATTGTGAGCGAGGTGACGAGTACCTCTGTGGACAGCAAGCGCACAACTACAAATACGAAGCGGGTGGCGCCGCTGTATTGGGGTCTATTCAACCTCAACCAATTGAAAATAACCCTGATGGAACTCTCGACTTCGCAAAACTAAAGGCGGCCATTAAGCCTGATGATTCACACTTTGCGCGTACCAAATTGCTAAGCCTAGAAAATACCATCAACGGCAAAGTACTACCTCTTAGTTATCTAGCAGAAGCAAGAGAGTTCGTTGATCAGCACGGATTATCGCTTCATCTTGACGGAGCAAGGGTTTATAACGCTGCCGTTGCTTTAGATGTTGATGTTAAAGAGATCGCTAAGCACTTTGATACTATGACTATCTGCTTATCAAAAGGTCTGTCTGCACCAATCGGCTCTCTACTATTGGGTAGTAAAGAGTTAATTGCCAAAGCTCGTCGATTACGCAAAATGGTGGGTGGCGGTATGCGCCAAGCAGGTATTCTTGCAGCGGCAGGCAAGTTGGCTTTAACCGAACAGGTAGAACAGTTAAAAGTCGATCACCAGAACGCTAAAAAGCTCGCGGTAGGTTTGAGCGAACTAAACGGGTTTCACGTAAATCCAGAGTTTGTCCAAACCAATATTGTCTTTGCCAAATTGAATGAATCAGTTCAAATCGAGCAGATTGCCCACCAGCTAGCCAATGACGGTATTACCGTGTCACCGGGTAACCCAATCCGCTTCGTTACCCATAAAGATATCTCCAGCAAGGACATCGACCTACTACTAGAAAAACTTGCGCTGTATGTCGCGTAATCACTTGTTGAGCTTCCCCTAAGGGGAAGCTTTATGCTCTGTATATGTTTGATTTATGAGATGCTTTCATGAAGTACATTGCACTCCTGTTGTCGCTTACCCCACTCTTTGCAACCGCAAGTAGTGAATTTGGCAACGCTGAACTTGGTAAAGTGAAAGCGCCGAGCTGCGTGTTCTGCCACGGCACTGATGGCACGGCCTCTAATCCCTCCTACCCACACTTAAAAGGTCAAAACGCTCAGTACCTTTACCAATCGATGAAAGACTACCAAGATGGTCATCGCCAGGGTGCTTTAGCGGAAATGATGAAGGCTCAGCTATCGCAGCTCAATGATCAAGACCTGCGAGATATCGCGGCATACTTTGCTAGCCAAGAGTAAACAGCAAAGCCCCGAATTTCCGGGGCTTTGGTTTAGTTAATGCCTTTACTGAATATCAGCGGCACTGATTATCGCGTCTTTGGCGGTGCCGTTGAACATGTAGACTTCATCACGTTCACTTCGAGCTTGATAAAACTCGCCGACATAAACCAGATCATCCCCACCCGTATCAGAGCGATACAAGCTGTAGAACACCCAGTTGGCGTCGAGAACATTGCCATAGCTATCAATGACCGCTTGAGGGATTTCAAACAGAACAAGCTCTTCACCGTGAACTGTTCTAAGCTCCCAGCTTCCCGTTGCAACTAAGTTAGCCGTACCAGAGCCGTGCCAGTCGATAGTAAAGAAGTTGGCAACGCCCATAGTGTCGATATTACTTGGACGCACGAGTTCTACACTGACGTCGTGCCCGATACTTGCTGAATCCAATAGATCTGCCTGCACTCCATCACCAGCACTACTGATTACAAACAGCTCGTCCAGACTTAGAACTTGGTCTCCATCATTATCTACACCAGGCTCCCCAAGCGTATGATAAGGTCGCCAATCTTGCATATAGTAACTGTCCTCATCGTTACGCATCGTAATAGCAACTAGCTGCGAACCACTTGGATAGACATCTGAGTCGTTAAGATAATGCGTCCACTCCCCTGGTGCTTCTGTTGAGATATTCCCTCCCTGTTTGTTATGAACAGCAGCAAAGATGATCGAGTAGGTTAAGTTTGGCGCCTCTGGTGAGGCACCGACAATGTTGTTCGCGCTAAGATCAAACTCGAAGCCGGTTACTTCTTTCCAACCATCAGCGGTTAACATAATGTCGAAATCATCGCTAATATCAATCGTAGATAAGGTCCTATTAGTTTCAACCACACTCGTACTGCTCCATGCCATTGAATCAACTTGCGTGATATCGAAATGATCAAAATAGAGTTTATCTATTTGCTCTCCCTCATCAAACTCGGCCCACGGAGAGAACCAGTTGACGTGAGTCGTAAGTGCTGAAATCACTCCGGTTTTATCAATAGGGTCAGTCGTGACAAACTCTTCCGTGACGATCTCTGTCCAGATTTCCGTTTGCCCATTCACCTCTTCAGGGTAGCTATCTAGCGCTTTCAAGCTGTAGCGCTCACCATCGCTAGCTATTAACGCCATAATAATGAAGTCATCCGGATTAGATGGGTCATACACTATGTTCAAGTAGCCGTTGGCGTCGATGAACCAAGTAAATGGACCCGACTCGACACCGTTTTTTGTTTTAGTAACAGTATTGTCGGCAAAGAAATTCCAGATTTTATGTTGGTCTTTATCAGCATCATAGTCATGCCAAGTTAACCCATTGATCATATCCGCTGTAAGTGGAACAGCGCCTCCGCAATCACTGACCGCCTGTTGCAAATCAGCATATTCTGAAGAGCCTAAAGGGCGGTCATTGGCCTCATCCCAACCCGTATCGCCGTTAGTACACACCTTGTACCCTGAAGGCAGATAACTGGTCATTTCCATGCCAATGATTTCACTGTATGGTGTGCCGTCTTCATCCCACTCAAAAAAGCCAAGCATGCTGAATCGTCCATCTTGATCCGCGATATAAGCAAAGTGCTCAGTATCACCACCGTTGTTTACACTGATGATTCCAGTTTCAGTCATGTACCAGCTAAAGCCAGTGGTATAGTTTTCTTCCGACTCATAATATGTACCAGAGCCATCAGAGTTAAACTGATAACTAAAGTAATGGGCAGTACTTTCTTGATAATACAGAGTTAAACCATCTAAATAGCTGCTATCTATACCGATATAGCCACAGTTACCCGCAGAGGATACGAAGTTCCAATAGTTATCTGCTGGGCTATGTATTTCTCCAGTGTTTTCCGAACCACAGATTCTATACTGAGGACTAAGCACTTCATTAAGCCGCGCCTCTGCATCGGCTTGGTGGATAAACAACTGGCCTATGTTGGTTGTCCAATCAAAGTAATCTAGCCCCATATTTTGCGCCCACATATCGATGCGTTGACGGTAATATGCGTTAAACCAAGGGTAAATGTTGTTCTCATCTATCGCGGCAACCAAAATGAGATCTGGGCCATTGCTGACGACATAGCTGTTAGGCATGACACCATTGTCACTTAACGTAATCGGTACGACGGTTGGCGTACCATCTGTCATGCGCGGATCTTGCGTAACGGCATACCATGTACGTGCTAAACCGTTCTCATGATACTGGAATGTAGCGTTAGGGAGAGAAGCGGCATAGCGATCTAACCCCGGCACGACAGAATCATCAATATCAAACATCGAAGTGCCGCCTGAGCGCGCGTTTTCGATTTGTTGAGGTAAGCTGTCGACATCTTGGCTACCCCACTCATCAAATGAAACTGTCGTCCAGATACCATCGAACTGATGGGTGTATATACGATACGCCTGCCCTATGTTATCGGTTGGTGCGGTAAAGTCATAGCCATCAAGCGCGAGATGCTCCCACGTAACATGCTCGTTGCGTTCGGTATCTGACACCTCTCTAGAAGTTTGCGCCCACTTGTGGAACATTAATCCAGTAGGATCATTGCCTTGAATGAGTTTGATATTCGAGGTTTCATCTAAAACAAAACGCCTTCCCTGCTCCACTATACTGCCGTCAGCTTTATGCTCACGCAAATACTCATACCAGTAACTCGTCAGGTTGTCCCAGTTGTCCGGCGTATAATTGAAATCGGCGTATTCTTCATGTATGCCATCTTGAGGGTTAGCCCAAATAGGCATGGCAAAACCAACTCCATATTCGCCATTGTCGCCAGCCGCCATCAGTAAGACGGTATTGATACTACCGTCGGCCTCCCAATCTTGTGAATCTTCAACCCTAACGGAAAGCAAGCCACTTGTTTGAGTTTGGTTGACGCTGGCGTAATTAACGACATGAGTACTAACATCACTGTAGTTGAAGCCCGCAACATCAAATTGAGTCATGTGCGATGTTGTTTGCTGGTTTCCATCGACTTGTTCAAAAGTCACGACAAATGAT